>CAILKQ010000060.1 GCA_903834825.1 uncultured bacterium
AACGAAGGAATGCGCTTGAGGTAAGGAATGGCCTTTTCAAATTCTTCCTCAGACAGGTGGGTATCACCAAGCTCCATGGTGATGAGTGGCAGATAGACGGATGTTGCATATTGCTGTTCGGCTGCCTTGAGCAATGCAATTTTATTGGCTGGAGACTTGATGCCTTCAATGAGTGCAAGTTGAAAGGATGCATAATCTGCACCTTCGCCTTTGCTGTTCTGCACACTGGTGTAAATGGATTTGGCCTTGCTGGTATTTTTTTCCATGAATGCACAGTCTGCCGCCCTCAACATGGCTTCCCCTTTGATTTCAGGAGCAATGTTGCGGTTGCCTGAGTAGAGTTTTTCGAAAAATGGAGCTGCCTTTGCATAGGCTTCCATTTCAAAAAATGCATACCCAATGTTATAGAGTGCATTTGCTTCATTGGCCTCCCCCATTGGCTTGATGGGAAGTTTGAGATAATCTTGCAGGTATTTGATGGCCTTTTCGAATTCCTCGTTGCGCAAGGCGAGTTCACCTCTCCAGAAAAGCGAAGGGACATAGAAGGAAGTATTTTTGAATCCGGCAATTGATTCCATCATCTTGTCTGCTGCAGGATACTGAAGATCATTGATCAGTTCAATCCCTCGTCCAAAAAATATCCTTGGTGCAAGGGTTTTATAGGAAGCGCTGAAGCTGCCAATGCGTTCCAGCAAAATCAGGGCCTGCCTGAAATTATTGGTACGGGCATAATAAGAAAGCAACAGATCATTGGCTTCTTTGGCATAGGTTGAAGAAGGATATTCATTGACAAAATTACTAAGGCCTTGCAGTGCCTGGTCTTCAAAACCCATTTCGAGAGAGAGTTTGGAAATCAGGAACCGGACAATTTCCTTTTTATCTGCGCCAATATTTCCGGAGATGCAGTACTGAAAAGCACTCCTGGCATTGGCTCTTTCGTTGAGCTGCAGATAGGAATGGCCCAAAATATACATGGACTGCAAGGCAACGGTATCCTTGCCCGCAGAAAGGGGTTTCAGCTGTTCCACCGCCTTGGTGAATTTGCCGGTGAAATGATATCCGGAACCCAGCTCAAAGCGTTGAACCGGATTGAGCACGATGCCTGAAGCAATGGCCTTTTCATAGAGCAATACAGCGCGCTGCTGATCGCCTTTGTTGAAATAAATTGATGCGAGCAGTTGCAGCATCTCGCTGTTGTGCAAACCATCACCTGCTTTTAGGTAATTTTCTCCATAACTGATGGCCTTGGCATCTTGCCCGTTTTCATGGTAAATATAGGCCAGGTAAAAAGGCACAGCCAATGCGTAACGGGGATCTTTTTCAATGGCCTGAAACCATTCGAGGGCCTCTTTGTATTGTTTTTCTGAAAACGCCACAAAGCCCAGGTAATACTGAACATCTGCTGTGTATGCGGAAGATTCTGCGTCAAGCAATTGTTTAAAATAAGGCTTGGCATTGTCAAATTTTTTCTGTGAAAAATAGGATACCCCTTTTTCAAAAGCCACCCGCTGGCCTTCCTCTTTTGACAGATAGAGTTTGTCTGTTATTTCAAGGAAACGGATGGATTCAGGATACATGGCCATACTGAAATGATGGTGGCCAAGGTGGTAAGCCAATTTAACGGCTGTTGAACGATTCTCCGCCTTTTTAACCATTTCCGTTGCAAGTTCAACTGCTGTTGCATCATGTTGTATAATACCACCAGCAATCCTGATGTACGCAAATTCTTCTGCTTCATTTTTTGTAACAAGCAACTTGGCTTCCTGCGAGGAAAGATAATCCTCTACAAAAATGGTTGCAGTCTGGTACTGGCCTTCATCGAAAAGCTGCCTGGCCTTGTTCAATGCAAGCTGTGGGGAAGCGGTTGATCGGGTGGCTTGTCCTTGCAGGTGCAATGATACAATTGACAGAGCAAAAAATGTGATCAGCTGAAACAGTGTTGGGAATCGAAACATAAAAGGATAAGCTTTTTGTTCTCTTCAAAAATAACCTTTAAATCATGAGATCCGATCATTATTGTACCTTTGCCGTGAAAGATTTAACTAAGATTTAAAGGGCTTATTCAATCAGATAAAATGAAGAAATTACTCAGCACGCATTACAATGCATTTTCCTTTAACGCGGCCATGTTGTTGTTGCGCTTGGCCATGGGCATGCTCATGATGTCTCATGGTTATGATAAGCTTGTTCATTTCAGTGAAAAAAAAGCTCTTTTTTACGATTTTTTAAGCCTGGGATCCACCACATCATTGATGTTGTGCATTTTTGCAGAGTTCTTCTGTGCCTTGTTTGTGGTGATTGGCTTGTTCACCAGGCTGGTGGCTGTTCCGCTGGTGATCGTGATGTCGATAGCCATTTTCAGTGTTCATAAAATGGACTTTTTTGATACTGGAGAAAAAGCCAGTTTATACCTTACGGGATTTTTAGTTTTACTATTGTGTGGACCCGGCAGAGCCAGTGTGGATGGCATTGCCAGTAAATAAATTTTTGATGATGAAAGGAGCGCATTCCATTGCCGCGGTTATCCTGACGATTGGGGATGAGCTGTTGATTGGACAAACCATTGATACGAACAGTGCCTGGATGGCAACTGTATTAAACCAAGCAGGGATTCCCGTAAAACGGCGCGTAGCGGTGGGCGATGACTGGAATGCAATCTGGGAAGCACTCACAGCAGAAGGAAAGGCTGCAGACGTTGTATTGATCACCGGCGGGCTGGGACCAACTTCTGATGACATCACCAAGCCTTTGTTGTGTAACTTTTTCGGAGGCAAGATGGTTACCGATCAGGCTGCATTAGACAATGTGATTGACATTTTTACAAAGAAAATCAACAGGCCTTTGCTGGATAGAAACCTCAAGCAGGCCGAAGTACCCGACAATTGTAAGGTGATCCAAAACAAAAGGGGTACGGCACCTGGTATGTGGTTTGAAAAGGATGGCACCATCTTTGTAAGCATGCCGGGCGTTCCCCATGAAATGAAGGGAATGATGGCGGAGGATGTGATTCCAACCCTGGTCAATCGCTTCCAATTATCTCCTGTTCAACACAGAACCCTGCTGACTGCGGGTATTGGGGAATCTTTTCTGGCGGAATTGTTGCTGGAATT
Source organism: uncultured bacterium (assembly GCA_903834825.1). Lineage (GTDB taxonomy): Bacteria > Bacteroidota > Bacteroidia > Chitinophagales > Chitinophagaceae > Pollutibacter. The sequence continues at coordinate 3,111 of CAILKQ010000060.1, forward strand.
TGAAGCTGTCTTGCCCAAAGACTACAAACTGGCTTATCTGCCCAACTATGGCATGGTGCGCTTGCGCTTGACAGGGTTGGATGGCACAAAAGATCCTTCAGCGATTGATGCCCTCTTCGAAGAACTAAAGGCATTGGTCAAAGATCATCTGGTGGTAGACGAAGACCTTACTTTACAAGAAACGATTGCAAAGGTTTTGTTAGAAAAGAAAAAAACACTCGCCATAGCAGAGAGCTGCACCGGAGGCTATATTTCCCACCTGATTACCATGCTGCCTGGGAGCAGCGCCTATTATCTGGGGGGCGTCGTGAGCTATTCCAATGAAATGAAAATTGATGTGCTGGGGGTTAATGCTGATACGATTGCCCAATTCGGTTCGGTAAGTGTTGAAACAGCTACCCAAATGGCGGAAGGAATCAGGAAGCAAACTGGTGCAGATTATTGCCTTGCCACTTCTGGCATCATGGGGCCTACCGGGGGCACTCCGGAGAAGCATGTTGGCTTTGTTTGTGTGGCTTTTTGCTCCAGTGAGCGCAGATCCACCACCACATTTCAGTTCCGTTTTGACAGAAAAAGAAACATAGAATTGACTGCAGCCCATGCCCTTGACTTTCTGAGGAAAAATATGGGATAAGTTGGTGAATTTCAACCAGAAAAGAACCATTAAAATCAGTTAACTTTACACTTCAATTAACCCATTTTAGCAGATTCAATGGCTATAGTCAACATCATAATGCCCAAGCTTGGAGAGAGCATCATGGAAGCCACTGTGCTCAAATGGCACAAAAAGGTTGGTGATGTTGTGTTGCTTGACGAAACCCTGCTTGACATTGCTACAGACAAGGTTGACAGCGAAGTTCCATCCACAGCATCCGGCGTTCTTGAGGAAATTCTTTGCAAAGAGAATGACGTAATTACCATTGGATCGGTGATTGGTAAAATAAAGACCAATGAACCTGAGCCATCCATTGTTTCAGCACCTGCTTTTGCTCCTTCACCCAATAATGCTATTCTTTCAAATGGTGCCTCTCAAAAACAAGAAGAGATCAGGGTACCTTTTCAGCCCAGCGAGATGGCTGTTCCACACAAACAAGAGAGTGGAAGATTCTTCTCCCCATTGGTCATGAACATTGCTTCAAGGGAAGGAATTCCTTTTTCAGAGCTGGAACACATCAAGGGTTCCGGCAATGATGGAAGGGTAACCAAATCAGATATATTGTTCTACTTAGAGCAAAGAGGAAACAACCAACAGCATCTTGCCCGCCAGTCTTTTGCGCCAACTCCTGTTCAAGCAACTCCTGTTCCTTATGTTCACTACCAGGCCCCTCCACCACCGGTTTATCCAGATACAACTGACAGTGGTAATGTTGAGGTGATTGAAATGGACAGGACGCGCAAATACATTTCCAATCACATGACCATGAGCCTCGCTACGAGTGCCCATGTGACCAGTTTTGCAGAAGCCGATGTTACAAACCTTGTGACTTGGAGGGATAAATCAAAGCATGAATTTGAAAAAAGAGAGGGTATAAAAATCACGTTCACACCGCTTTTTATTGAAGCGATTGTAAAGTGCATCAAGAAATATCCGATGCTCAACTCCAGTGTGGTTGGAGACAATATCATCATCAAAAAAGACATCAATGTGGGGATGGCCACTGCGCTTCCCAATGGAAACCTGATTGTTCCGGTAATCAAATATGCTGACCAGTTCAACATCATTGGATTGGCAAAACAAGTGATCACACTTGCCAACAATGCCCGCACGGGGAAACTTCAACCCGGTGATACCCAGGATGGCACCTTTACATTTACCAACGTGGGTACATTTGGAAGCCTCATGGGAACACCCATCATCAACCAGCCGCAGGTGGCCATCATAGCAACCGGTGCCATCAAGAAAAAACCCGTGGTCATTGAATCTGATAAAGGAGACAGCATCGCCATTCGGCACATGATGTTCGTTTCCATGTCTTATGACCATCGGATCATTGACGGCGCAATGGGTTCTCTTTTCCTGGCAGCTTATGTGGAAGCACTGGAATCTTTTGATGTCAACCGTACCTTCTAGTGAGCAGTTCTATTTTTTTGGTCACTCCCCCATTTACGCAACTCAATACACCCTACCCGGCTACAGCCTATATCAAGGGGTTTCTGAACACCAAACAGGTCAGCAGCAAACAGGCAGATCTTGGCATTGAAACCATACTGGCCATCTTCAGCAAAAAAGGTTTGAATGAACTGTTCCAATACATCAAAGAATCGGGTAAAACCCTGTCTGCCAATGCCAGGAGGATGGTGGCCCTTGAAAATGATTATACCGACACAATAGAACATGTTATAGGATTTTTGCAAGGCAAAATCCGACCCTGTCTTACCACATCAGCAAGCGTAAATTCCTTCCAGAGGCTTCACGGTTTGAGCAAACCGATCAACTGGAGTGGGCATTTGGCACCATGGGCAACAACGACTTGTCCAAGTTCCTTTGTACGATGTACATGGAGGATTTATCAGACCTCATCAAGGAAGTGGTAGATGAACATTTTGGATTCAGCCGTTACGCAGAGCGCCTGGGCAGAAGCGCCAACAGCTTTGACGAATTGTATGCTGCATTGCATGGCCCGCTTACCTATATCGATCAGATTTACCTGAAGCGGCTTTCGCACTATATTGTTGAAATCGAGCCGAGGATTGTTGCTTTTTCTGTTCCCTTTCCTGGCAACCTTTACACGGCGTTCAGGTGCGCACAATGGCTCAAGCAAAACCATCCGGGCATTAAAGTGGCCATGGGTGGAGGTTTCCCGAACACAGAACTGCGTTCCCTGGCTGACGCGCGGGTGTTTGAATTTTTTGATTTCATCACACTGGATGATGGAGAAGCGCCAATCGAAAACATGATTGGTTTTGTTGAGGGAAGAAAAAATATCGACGACCTCAAGAGAACATTCATCTTGGAGGATGGCAAAGTAAACTACCGCAACAATGCTTCCTGCAAAGATTATAAGCAGGATGAATTGGGTACGCCCGACTATTCAGACCTCTTGCTTGACCAATACATTTCTGCAGTTGAAATTGCCAACCCCATGCACCGGCTTTGGAGCGATGGCCGGTGGAACAAGCTGACCATGGCCCATGGGTGTTATTGGGGCAAGTGTACGTTTTGCGACATCAGCCTTGATTATATCAAGCTCTATGAGCCTGTGGCTGCAGCTTTGCTCTGCGACAGGATAGAGGAATTGATTGAACAGACTGGAGAAAACGGGTTTCATTTTGTAGATGAGGCTGCCCCTCCTGCTTTGATGCGGGCGCTGGCCTTGGAAATACTGAAGAGAAGATTGGTGGTGAGCTGGTGGACCAATGTTCGTTTTGAAAAAAGCTTTACCAGGGATCTTTGCATCCTGTTGCGCGCCTCGGGTTGCATCGCAGTAAGTGGTGGGCTTGAAGTGGCTTCAGACCGGTTGCTACAACTGATTGACAAGGGCATCACCGTTGCACAAGTTGCAGTGGTGAATAAAAACTTCACGGAGGCGGGCATCATGGTGCATGCCTACCTGATGTATGGATTCCCCACAGAATCCATGCAGGAAACCATTGACTCACTGGAAATGGTCCGCCAATTGTTTAAAACCGGTGTGCTTCAATCTGGATTCTGGCATCAATTTGCCATGACAGCGCACAGCCCTGTGGGTCTTGATCCATCCAAATTCAAGGTGAAAAAACTGAGTGAAGCAGTGGGCAGTTTTGCCAACAATGACATCGCCCATATTGACCCAACGGGTGCAGACCATGAAATCTTCAGTTATGGATTGAAGAAATCCCTGTTCAATTTCATGCAACATATTGGCCTTGATGATCCCTTGCAAAAATGGTTTGACTTCAAAATACCCAAGACGGATGTTGAGCCCAACCATATTGAGACAATCCTTTTGGAGGATGCCTTGCCCCTTTTCAGGCCTTCCACAAAATTGGTATGGCTGGGCAAGACAATTGGAGTCGAATATTATACAAAATCAAAGAAAGGGATGCAAAGGGAAATGGCAACAATCACCTTCATCAACAAATCCACTTCACTGGTCATTGATATTCCAAAACAGGATGCTGATTGGCTCCTGCCCATGCTTGAAAAAATGACGATTGCAGACAGGTTAATGACCTTGCAGCAAATGAAGGAAAGCCACGAGGCTGCAGGGCTTGAAGACTTTGAATTGTTCATTGACAACAAGCCAATGAACACCATGCATAAAGTCGGATTGCTCCGACTTTAACTGCATTAAGCGCTTGTTTTAAACCGCTTCTTTTATTGGTCTAATTTGGTTTCAAGGCCCCAACTCCTGCCTTTTTCTGTGGCAGGCACACCATCCGTGAGCCAAACAGCAGGTTTTTCCCCTTTCAACAACCAGTCAAAGAATTGCTGTTCCCTGATTTGAATATCTTTCCTGTTTTTCCTTTCCACCAAATTGTGTGCTTCTCCATTGTAATTAAGCATCCAGACTTTTTTGTTCAGCCTGCGCATTGCGGTGAACATTTCAATGCCCTGGTACCAAGGCACTGCACCATCATTGTCATTGGACATGATGACCACAGGGGTTTTGACCTTGGGCAAATGGAAAAGCGGAGAGTTTTCAATGTACAACTGTGGCTTTTCCCAAAGGGTTGCACCAATCCTGCTCTGCGTTTTCTCGTATTGGAACTGTCTGTTCATGCCACTTTCCCAGCGGATTCCACCGTATGCACTGGTCATGTTGGCCACCGGAGCACCGGCCCATGCAGCAGCAAACAAATTGGTTCGGGTAATGATGTGTGCCACCTGATAACCTCCCCAGCTCTGTCCTTGAATGCCCATTTTGGTACTGTCTACCCAGCCTTTTTTCACCAGGGCCCTGGCACCGCTGACCACATAGTCAAAAGCTGCTTTACCTGGATATCCGTCTGTATAATGAATGTCTGGAGCCAACACGATATACCCCCTGCTGACGAAAAATGGAATGTTCAGCCTGCTGGGTGTGGGTGATGGCGATAAGTAGCTGAACAGGCCATCAGAAAGGGTTTCATAGAAGTAGGCAATCATCGGATACTTCTTTGAAGGGTCAAAGTTCTCTGGTTTGTAAACAATGCCTGTGGTCATTTTTCCATC
>CAILKQ010000061.1 GCA_903834825.1 uncultured bacterium
CAGCATGGCAGCATGCCAGATCTTAGAGGCTTTGGGTTGAAAGATGCGCTGGAATTACTTGAACGCCAGCAATTGCAGGTGATTGCTACAGGGAAAGGAAAAGTTACATCGCAGTCTATTCCTGCAGGAACAGCTGTTCAGAAGGGACAAACCATTTATTTGAATCTTGGCAGTACAATTGAATGATGAGCATGAAGCTATTGCAAGACATATTGTATAAAGTGAGGATCAGGTCATTGGCCGGAAGGACTGACCTGCCCATCACTGATGTGCAGATTGATTCAAGGCTTGTTGGTCAGGGCAGTTGCTTCATTGCCATCAAAGGTGCTTCACAGGACGGGCATGCTTATATTGATACTGCTATTCAGAAAGGTGCCATAGCCATTGTATGTGAAGTGCTTCCCAGCAATTTGCAGCCTGGTGTGAATTATGTTCAGACCGATGACGCTTCAAAAGCGGCAGGCATCATGGCACATGCCTTTCATGGTGAGCCAAGCCAACACTTGAAATTGGTTGGAGTTACTGGAACAAATGGTAAGACAACGGTAGCAACGCTCCTGTACAAATTGTTCATGGTACTGGATACCAACTGCGGCCTGATATCAACAGTGAACAACATGATTGGTGATACAATATCACCTTCTACTCATACCACACCCGATGTGATTTCATTGAACATCTTGTTGAAGCGCATGGTGGATGCAGGTTGTAAGTATGCTTTTATGGAGGTAAGCAGTCATGCTGTGCATCAGCAACGCATTGCTGGACTTGAATTTTCGGGTGGCATCTTTACCAACATTTCCCATGATCACTTGGATTATCACAAAACATTTGATGAGTATATCAGGGTCAAAAGGAATTTTTTTGATGGCCTTTCATCTGCCGCGTTTGCTATATCCAACATGGACGATAGGAATGGGACAGTAATGTTGCAGAATACCCATGCAGATAAGTTTTACTACAGTCTTCGTTCTGTTGCAGATTTCAAGGGGCGAATTGTTGACAATAGCATCACCGGATTGCACATGTTGGTGAATGAGCAGGATGTGCATTTCCGTTTGATCGGTGAATTCAATGCTTACAATTTGCTGGCAGTATATGCAGCAGCCATTTGCCTGGGAGAGGATCGACTGGATGTACTGCAGACCATGAGCAACCTTACTGGGGCAGAGGGAAGATTTGATTATATGGTTTCTCCAAAGCAAAGGATCATTGGCATTGTGGATTATGCCCATACACCCGATGCGCTGCTCAACGTGCTTGCAACAATCAAGAAATTCCTAAAGGGTGGTGAGCAGATCATTACTGTTGTTGGATGCGGTGGAGACCGGGACAGTTCAAAACGAAAACTGATGGGAACTGCTGCAGCTGAATTCAGTACCCGGGTAATATTTACAGCTGATAATCCCCGGAGTGAAGATCCAGCTGCGATACTGAAAGATATGGGTGAAGGAATGGATGCCTTGTTGCAAAGAAAAGTATTGGTGATAGAAGACAGGAAAGAAGCCATCCGCACTGCAGTGATGATGGCCAGGGAGGATGATATTATTCTTGTGGCAGGAAAGGGGCATGAGAAATACCAGGAAATCAAGGGCCAAAGATTTCCATTTGATGACAAGGAAGTGTTGGTGAGAACATTTACTGAACTCGATAAATAAAAAGAAATGCTTTATCAACTTTATCAATGGTTAATACAAGAGCAGCTCCGTTTTCCGGGGATGGGCATTTTCCAGTTCATTACTTTCCGGGCAATGTTGGCCGTATTGCTTTCTCTTTTTATTACCATGGTTTATGGTAAGCATATCATTCTGTTTCTGCAAAAAATGCAGGTAGGTGAATCTGTCAGAGAGCTTGGTTTACAGGGTGAGGAGCAAAAAAAAGGTACTCCAACGATGGGTGGTTTCATCATCTTACTGGGAATACTGATACCCACTTTGTTGTTCGCAAACTTAGACAAGGTGTACATCAAACTCTTGTTGTTGAGCACCATTTGGTTAGGCCTGGTTGGATTCCTGGACGACTACCTGAAACTTCGTTCCAAGCGCATGGCACAAAGGCAGGGCGTCAATTACAAGAAGGGGGATAAGGATGGTTTGGCAGGATGGTTCAAGGTCTTGGGTCAGGTGGGTTTGGGTGTGATCATCAGTGCTACACTGCTGTTCAATGACAATGTGAAGGTGATGAGGGAATACAAGGGTAAGGTCAAGCCAGCCAATGCCATTGAGGTGAAGTACCAGGGAGGCGTGCGGTATTTTGTAAAAGCCAATGAGCCTGTGACTACTATCCCTTTTATCAAGGACCATGAATTCAATTATGCAAAACTATTGCCGGCCTCTTTGAGATCATATGGCTGGGTTGTGTATATGCTTGTAATCATCTTTATCGTGACAGCTGTTTCAAACGGCGCCAACATCACCGATGGTTTGGATGGATTGGCAACGGGGGTTTCTGCCCTCATTGGAGCATGCCTGGCACTCTTTGCCTATGCCAGTGGCAACCTGATCTTTGCCGATTACCTGAACATCATGTACATCCCCAATCTGGGTGAGGTGTCCGTGTTTATTGCTGCCATGATTGGTGCATGCATTGGCTTTCTCTGGTACAATAGTTATCCGGCACAGGTTTTCATGGGCGATACAGGAAGCCTTGCCCTGGGTGGCATCATTGCTGCTTTGGCCATCATTGTGCGGAAGGAATTGTTGATACCATTTTTCTGTGCTGTGTTTTTGATTGAGAACCTCAGTGTGGTTATTCAGGTTGGTTATTTCAAGTACACAAAGAAAAAATTCGGTGAGGGCCGGAGGGTTTTTCTGATGAGCCCACTGCACCACCATTACCAGAAAAAAGGGTACCATGAAAGCAAGATTGCTGTGAGGTTCTGGATAGTAACCTTGTTGTTTGTGGTTTTTGCGATCATGTCATTGAAAATGAGATAATCCATTTATAGAAAAACAGTGAAGAAAAAAATTATCATATTGGGCGGCGGCGAAAGCGGAGTAGGGGCTGCCCTGTTGTGCAAACAGCAGGGCTATGATGTTTTTCTTTCTGATGGTGGGAAAATGAAAGATCATTACCAGCATGAGCTTGAGGCCAACAGGATTGATTTTGAATGCGGCGGACATACTATTGACAAAATCCTTTCGGCTGACGAAGTGATGAAAAGTCCTGGCATACCCAGCAGCAATCCCATCGTGGTTCAAATCAATGCAAAAAAGATTCCCATCATCAGTGAGATGGAGCTGGCATACAGGCATAAGGCAGAAAGCAGGATCATTGGCATCACTGGCAGCAATGGAAAGACAACAACAACGTCCCTGATTTATCAGATCTGCAAGTCGGGTGGCATTGATTGTGCCCTGGTTGGGAATATTGGAAATTCAATTGCAAGGCAAATAGCCATTGATCCCAAGCCCTTGTATGTTGTTGAAATCAGCAGTTTTCAGCTGGATGATATCATATCTTTTAGGCCTGATGTGGCGGTCCTTACCAATATCACAGAAGATCATCTCGACAGGTATGATCATGATTTCGAAAAATACATTGCTGCAAAATTCAACATCGTTAAGAACCAAACTGAACAGGATTTTTTCATCTACAATGCTGATGATGCTGTTACACTGAAGTACCTCGAACAATACCCATTCATTTCAAAACCATTACCGATTAGTATGCAAAAAGAATTGCCAAAAGGCGCCTTCATCAAAGAAGGCCAGATGAACGTGAAGCATGGCGATGGATTTGCCATGAGTATTTTTGATTTTGCACTCAAAGGGAAGCACAACCAGTACAATACCATGGCTGCTGCTGTTGCTTCCTCTGTTATGGGCATACGAAAGGACCGCATCAGGGATGCAGTAACCTCTTTTGAGAGCCTGGAACATCGGATGGAAAAGGTTGCAACCGTAAGGGGTATTGATTTTATCAATGATTCAAAAGCAACCAATGTCAACAGTGCATGGTTTGCACTGGAAAGCATAGACAAGCCCGTTACCCTGATCCTGGGTGGAGTGGACAAAGGCAATGATTATGATTTGATCAAAGAGATGGTGGCTGAAAAAGTCAAAGCCATTGTTTGTCTGGGCATCGACAATGAGAAAATTCATGCAGCATTTGATGGGATTGTGGCAACCATCATTGATGCATCCAGTGCTGAAGAAGCGGTGAAGGCCGCTTATGGTGTTTCACAGAAAGGGGATGTTGTGTTGCTCAGTCCTGCATGTGCAAGTTTTGACCTGTTCAAAAATTATGAAGAAAGGGGAGAACAGTTTAAAAAAGCCGTTAGGGACCTATAATTAAAAAAAATGCAAGGAGAAGGATTAGATATCAAGCAATATTCACTGGGAAGCATTTCCAGCAGAACCCGCGGTGACAAAGTCATTTGGGCCATTGTGGTTTTGCTCACCATGGTGAGTCTTCTTGCCGTCTACAGCAGTACAGGCACCTTGGCCTACAAATTGTCAAAAAGTACAGAGTCCTATTTGTTCAAGCAAATCATGTTCATTGCAGCAGGTGTTGCCATTATCTATTTTGCACACTTGATGAATTATACCCTCTACTCTAGGGTGGCGCAAATTCTTTTCATCATCTCTGTGCCTTTGTTGTTGTACACGTTGTTTTTTGGAACCAACCTCAATGATGCCAACAGGTGGATCAAGCTTCCGATCATCAACCTTACTTTTCAAACTTCAGATCTGGCAAAGCTTGGCCTCTTCATGTACCTCAGCAGACAATTGAGCAAGCGCCAGGACAAGATCAAGGATTTTAAAACTGGATTTCTTCCCGTAATACTACCCGTTTTGCTGATCTGTGCTTTGATTGCACCGGCCAATCTATCCACCGCATTGCTCACGGGTGCAACAAGTCTTTTTCTGTTGTTCATTGGCAGGGCAAGTTTAAAGCATATTGGACTGGTCATTTTATTGGCTGCAATTCCAGTTTTCATGTTGATTGGTTTCGCCAAAATGTATTACAATGAAGAGACTGGAAAGGCAGACCCCATGCCTGCTTCGTTGACAAAAGGACGCGTTGAAACATGGATCAAACGGGTGCAGAGCTTCATGTATGCAGACAAAGCGGAAGCATCCTATCAGGTGCAACAAGCCAAAATCGCGATTGCAAAAGGGAGTTGGATGGGCCTGGGCCCTGGCAACAGTGAAGCCAGAAACTTTTTGCCACATCCCTATTCTGATTTTATATATGCCATCATCATTGAAGAATACGGCTTGCTTGGCGCAGCAGTGATGCTCTTGATCTATTTGCTTTTCTTGTACAGGTGCATCAGGATCATGCGCAAATGCCCATATGCCTTTGGCGCATTTCTTTCGCTTGCCCTGGGATTTACCCTGGTGATCCAGGCCCTGGCCAACATGGCGGTAAATGTGAACCTGTTTCCAGTAACAGGTGTCACCTTGCCCTTGGTCAGCATGGGTGGAAGTTCTTTTCTTTTTACATGCTTGTCTATTGGTATCATTTTGAGTGTTGCCCGAAACGTTGAAATATTGGAAGGGAAAGAAGCACCCCAAACGCAACAGGAGGGCGGAGCAAAATGAAATTGAATAAAATCATCATAGCAGGAGGAGGAACAGGAGGGCATATATTCCCGGCTATTGCAGTGGCCAACGCATTGCGCAGGATTGATCCATCCATTGAGGTCTTATTCATTGGTGCCAAAGGTAAAATGGAAATGGAAAAAGTGCCCCAAGCAGGTTACCGCATTGAAGGGCTTGATATTGCCGGTTTCAACAGGGCATCCTTGCTAAAGAACTGGAGCCTTCCTTTTAAATTGGTCAAGAGTTTTTATCAGGTGAGAAAAATTTTCCAATCGTTTGAACCTGATGCTGTATTTGGTGTGGGTGGATATTCAAGTTTCCCTGTGCTTGCATATGCACAACGCAAGGGCGTTCCCACATTCCTGCATGAAGCGAACTCCTTCGCAGGAAAATCAAACATCATGCTGGGCAAGAAAGCAGCATTGGTCATGGTGGCAACGGCTGGTATGGAAAAATTCTTTCCAGCTGATAAATTGGTTAGAACAGGAAATCCTGTGCGAAGGGAAATTGTTGAATCAACTGTATTGCGTGAAGAAGCACTGAAATTTTTTGGCATCAAAGAAGGAAAGCCAACAGTGCTTGTGATTGGTGGCAGCCTTGGCGCAAGAAGCATCAACAATGCCATTGCCCAACAAATCAATGCATTTTTTCAAGCAGATGTTCAGTTGATCTGGCAGACGGGAAAAGGAAACCTGGAATTGGTTTCTGCTGAAATCAGGAACAGGAAAGATGTATGTGTTACCGAGTTCATCACAAAGATGAACTATGCGTATGCAGCAGCTGATGTAGTTGTGTCAAGGGCTGGTGCCATTGCATTGGCAGAGATTTGTGCATGTGGAAAACCATCTGTCCTTGTTCCTTATCCTCACGCGGCAGAAGATCACCAAACAGTCAATGCTTCCATCCTGGTCAACAATGGTGCAGCATTGATGGTGTCTGATCATTCTGCTGATCAGGACCTTGTTGAAACTTTACTGGACCTGGTAGCAGACAAGGAAAAATGTACAGGTTTTGGAAATGCAGCTGCATCACTTTATGTAAAAAATGCCGATATGGTCATTGCCGAGCATATCATCCAAATATTGAATAAAAGAAATGGTTGAGTTGATTGACATAGCAGCTATCCGCAAGGCCTATTTCATTGGAATAGGAGGGATAGGCATGAGTGCCATTGCCAGGTTTTTTCATAGCCGTGGTGCAGCGGTGTCTGGTTATGATAAAACAGCAACAGCACTGACCAATGCCCTCGCTGAGGAAGGCATTGAGATAGATTTTACGGATGATGCATCCGTTTATCCTACAGATGCTGATATCATTGTGTATACGCCTGCCATTCCCCAAGAGAACAAGATTATTGCATACTGCAGGCAACAAAACATGAACCTGTTGAAGCGCAGCGATATCCTGCAGGTTATATCCAAGGGTACTTTTAATATTTGCATTGCTGGAACACACGGCAAAACAACCACCAGTTCAATGGTTGCGCATATCCTGCGCGATACTGGATTCGGATGCAATGCATTTTTAGGCGGCATATCTACCAATTACCATACCAATTTTTGGAGTGATCCCAATCCTGTTTGTGTGATTGAAGCGGATGAATATGACAGGAGTTTCCTGAAATTATATCCCAATATCATTTCTGTTTCCTCCATGGATGCGGATCATCTCGATATCTACGGTACCGCAGCAGCCATGGAAGATGCATTCATTCAATTTGCAGGAAATCTTAAAGAGAACGGATTGCTGCTCACCCGAAAAGGATTAAACCGTGAGGATGAGTTCAAGCCTTCAGGCCATCTCACCTATGCACTTGATGATACTGCTGCCGATGTTCATGCTTTTTCGCTGCATATCGACAACGGGTCTTATGCATATGGGGTGAAGGGTAAGGACTGGGAACTGGAAGGACTTCAGTTGAACATGGGCGGCATGCACAATGTGGAGAACAGCCTTGTTGCCATTGCCATTGCCAAACACCTGGGGATTGATGATGAAAAGATCAGGTCAGCCGTCGCCTCATTTGCAGGTGTCAAAAGAAGGTTTGAATATATCGTAAGGAATCCTTCTCTTGTCTATATTGATGACTATGCACACCATCCTGAAGAGCTGAAGGCTTTGATTACAGGGGCAAAGGCCATGTACCCTTCCAAAAAATGCACCATTATTTTTCAGCCGCATCTTTTCACCCGTACCAGAGACCTGGCTGATGGCTTTGCCGCAAGTCTTGATCTTGCTGATGAAATTGTTTTGTTGCCCATTTATGCGGCAAGGGAACTGCCTATTGAAGGGGTGAGCAGTGAAATGATCATGCAGCGGATGAAAGGGAATGTTGTGATAAAAAATAAACAGGAGTTGGAAGCCTTGATGTTTGAGCTGAAACCTGAACTGCTCTTGACAGCGGGAGCGGGTGATATTGATACCATGATTGAACCACTTAAAAACGCCATGCTCAAATGATGAAAATCAAGATGACCATCGTGTACAAGGTTTTGACCATTCTCATGTGGACTGCTATCAGTGCGGGTTTGATGGTATTGCTGGTGAGTGCAGTCAGGAAGGAGCGCACAATGGTTTGCAAAGCAGTGCAGGTTGAATTTACTGATAGCCAACCATTCAGGATGCTGGATGAAATGGAAATCATTTCCACGCTTTGGCCAGATCAAAAGAAAGCATTTCCGCAAGGAAAAAAACTTGTTTCTGTTGATTTATATGCACTGGAGCGCCAGTTGGAGAAAAATCCCTGGATTTTCTCTGCAGACCTGTTCTTTGATCAGCACCATGTATTGCACATCAATGTGCAACAGAGAACTCCTGTTGCCAGGTTGTTTACACCCGCAGGCAGTTCAGTTTACATGGATGAAAGTTTCACTGTGCTTCCAGTGAAGATAAATGACATAGTATCACTTCCGGTGTTCAGCAATTTTTCCATCAATCCTGCAGGGGCAAACGCTAAAGACTCTTTGGTGATGCAACGCATTACTGGTCTGGCCCAATTCATTCTTGCTGATTCATTTTGGATGGCACAGATTGAGCAGGTTAATATCAATGCTGATCATAGTTTTGAATTGGTTACGCAGGTTGGTGATCAAGCCATCCGGTTGGGCAACCGCAGCGATTGGGCAGCGATGCTTGATAAGCTCAAGATGTTTTACCGCCGCATCAGCGATGAGAATGGATGGACCAAATATGCTACCATTGATCTTCAATTCAAGGATCAGATAGTATGCGTAAAAGGGAATGGACTATACCAAGTTCCAGACAGCACTGCACAAATGGATTCTCTCAAAGCTGTTGCCATTGCTGACAGCACAGTCAATATAAAAAATAACGCACAGACAATAACCCCAGTAAAAAGCAAGCTATGACAAATGAACAACCCATCATTGTAGGTCTAGACATTGGAACCACCAAAATCGCTGCGATTGCAGGAAGAAAAAATGAATTCGGGAAATTGGAAATCCTGGGTTTTGGATTGGCCAACAGCAATGGTGTACAACATGGTATGGTCCTCAACATTGATCAAACCATCAAGGCCATTGAAACTGCCTTGAAGAACTGTTATGAATCCAATCCTGGATTGGAGATCAACGAGGTCTATGTTGGTATTGCAGGCCATCATATCAAGAGCCTCCAGACCAGGGGCGATATTGTGAGGCATTCAACGGATGATGAGATCAAACAATTCGAGATTGATCAGTTGGTGGCAGACCAATACAAAACATATATCCCCGCAGGGGATCAGATCATTGATGTCATTCCTCAGGAATTCACGGTTGATAATCTTCCAAATATCTTAGACCCGATCGGATACACTGGGGTAAAGGTCGGCGCGAATTTCCATATCATTACTGGTGACAGGAATGCCATCCGAAACATCAACAGAAGCGTTGAGAAGGCAGGATTGAAAGTAAAAGACCTGATGCTTCAGCCACTCGCTTCTTCTGCAGCAGTAATGAGTGAGCAAGACATTGAAGCAGGCATCGCCATCTTGGATATTGGTGGCGGCACCACCGACCTTGCCGTTTTTTATGAGGGCATTCTCAAGCATACTGCCGTCATACCATTTGGTGGCGAAAACATAACCAATGACATCAAGATGGGATTGGGTGTATTGAAAACACAAGCTGAGCTTATGAAAGTGCAGTATGGTAGTGCACTCTCTGAAGCCGCACAAAACAATGCCTTCATCAAAATACCTGGATTGAGAGGACTTCCATCCCGCGAGATCAGTGTAAAAAATCTTGCTTCTATTATTCAGGCCAGAATGAGTGAGATTCTTTCATTTGTTACATTTCACCTCAAGCAGGTTGGGATGGACAACAAAATGATGAATGGTGGAATTGTACTGACTGGCGGTGGATCTCAACTCAAGCACCTGATACAGCTTACTGAGTATGCAACAGGATTGAATGCGCGCATAGGTTATCCGAATGAACACCTCGCATCCAACCATATTTCTGAATTGGAAAAGCCCATGTATTCAACCTGTATAGGACTCATTTTGAAAGGGTACAGTGTATACGAAAACAACCAGAACAGGTTGTTCCCGGAACAACGCCGTACGCAGTTAAAACCTTCTGTACAAGTTGAAGAAAAGTCAGCACCTGAAATGGTGATCAAAGCGATTCCCATCAAGGAGAGAAAAACCCTGAAAGGATTCATGGACAGCATCAAAGGCGGTCTGATTGATCTCTTCAAGGAAGACGGAGACAGCGCGCTTTGATTCAACCCCAAAAATAACCCGATTTAACACTAACCCATAACCATTAAATTCTAACACAATGATTCAATTCGATTTACCCAAGGAGCAGTCATCCATCATCAAAGTAATTGGTGTAGGCGGTGGAGGAAGCAATGCTGTCAACTACATGCACAGCCTTGGCATAGAAGGTGTAGATTTCATTGTCTGCAATACAGATGCACAGGCATTGGCTTTGAGTAAAGTACCCAATAAAATTCAGTTGGGGCCATCGCTTACCCAAGGCTTGGGTGCAGGCGCCAATCCGGAAATCGGAAGACAGGCAACCGAAGAAAGTTTGGATGAGATTCGCCGTATTTTGGAAGTGAATACCAAGATGGCTTTTGTTACTGCAGGCATGGGTGGAGGAACCGGAACCGGGGGTGCTCCCATCATTTCCAAGATCTGCAAAGACATGGGTATTCTTACAGTAGGGATCATCACCACGCCTTTCTCCTATGAAGGAAAGAAAAGAGCCCTCCATGCTGATAGTGGTATCCAGCAAATGAAGTCTCAGGTGGATACCTTGCTGGTGATCAGCAATGATAAGTTGAGGCATCAGTTCGGAAACCTGACCATGAGCGCCGCATTGTCTACAGCAGACAATGTATTGGCCACTGCTGCAAAATGCATCACCGATGTGATCAATACAACCGGTCAGATCAATGTGGATTTTGCAGACGTGTGTACGGTCATGCGCAACGGTGGTGTGGCTATTTTGGGAAGTGCCCGTGCCCAAGGGGAAGACAGGGCGCAGGTAGCCATCCAGCAGGCGTTGAATTCTCCATTGTTGAACGATAGTGATATCAAAGGCGCCAAGTGGGTTTTGATCAACATCAATTCACGCATGGGAGCAAGTGAATTCACCATGGACGAAGTTGAAACCATTCAAGAGTATTTGCTTACGCAAGCCGGTCCTGATGCTGACGTGATTCTTGGTCTCGGCTATGATGAGTCATTGGGAGAAGAAATCAGCATTACCATCATTGCAACAGGGTTTGAACAGAAATCACCATTCGGTGAGCAGAAGCCTGAGATAAGGCTAGAACCCAAGGATGAAAAAATCATGTTTACGTTGGATGTCAACCCCCAGCCAAAAGCAGAAATGGTCAATCTTGTTCCCGTTCAGGAGTTGGAAGAAGCCAACATAGAACTGGTGGAGGTGACGGCTCCAGTGGTGATGCAGGAACTTCAGCAAGAGGAGCCTGTTGCAGAGAAAATTGAACTTCAGGCCGAATACATCCCAACGCTTGTCATCGAATCAACAACGGAAGTTGAAGAAGCCATTGTCTTGCAAGAGCCTATCTATCAGGTTGAAGAAGAGGTTATTGTTGAAGAAGAGGGTCCCATGGTTTTTGAACTTGATCTTACCATCAAGGAATTGCCTTTGATGACGGAACCAGTTGTGTCTTCTGACATGACAATTGTTAATGAGCAAAAGAAAGAGGACATCAAACCTGCTGTTATAGCAACCGTTGCCAGCAATACATTGGGGTCTTTCTTGAAGAGGCCTACCAATATTTATGCCAACGAGGCAGCAGCAGAGAGCCATATTCCTGCTCAAGAACCTGAAGTAAAATTACCTGAAGCACATACAGCGTCCATTGAGCTTGTTGAAAAATTGGATAGTGAAGCAAACACTGCACCGGAAACACTCTCAACCCATAACCCACAACCGATCCAGGAACTGAAAGAAGCTGAAGAACCATTTGAAATAGTGTTTCATGAGGCCCCTTCTCCAAAGGTTCCAGTGATGGATGAACACGAATTAAGCAGTGCATTTGTTCAGGAAATGGCTGCATTGGACGAAGCGGAAATACAAAAAGCAAGGGCTGAGGAGAGGTTGCACAAGTTGAGGAACCTTTCTTTTAATTTCAGTGCTGCTGACCCTAACAATGAGTACGATAACATTCCGGCCTATGTCAGGCAAAATCTCCAGGTACACAATACCACCCTGACTTCAGTTGAGAAATTTTACAGCAGTTATGCGGTAGGAACTGATGAAAACAACATAACACAGATCAGTACGATCAATACTTTCCTCGAAGGAAAGAAACCAGATTGATGAAAAACCTTCCTTTACCCTAAGCCCCGGATATCCATCTGGGGCTTTTTTATTTTTTGGTGTGTACAATTGTTTTGTTTCATCGTAAATTTGCAAAAAAACAAGCCATGCCAACAGTTTTGATTACAGGAGGAACAGGGATGATTGGTACCGCATTGAGCAGGCATTTGCTCAACCAGGGATATGATGTAATCATCCTTTCGAGGAATCCTGTTCAAACGGCTTCTGTGTACAAGACCAGTTCTTCTCAAAACAGTTTCAGGCCAAGCGGTAATATTTTTTATGCCAAGTGGGATACAGACAAGAAAATGATTGATCCACAGGCCATTGCAAAGGCTGACCATATTGTGCACCTGGCAGGTGAGGGGGTAGCCAAGAAAAGATGGACCAAAACGCGCAAGGAAGAGATCAGGCTGAGCCGGACACAATCAAGTCAGCTCTTGTTCAGTTGCCTTTCTTCTCAAACCAACAAGGTCAAGTCTGTTATCAGTGCTTCGGCCATTGGATGGTATGGCCCTAATCAAGGAAAGGTTTTTACGGAAGATGATCCATCTTCCAACGATTTTCTTGGACAAACCTGCAAGGCCTGGGAAGCGAGCATAGACCAGGTACAATCACTGGGCAAAAGGCTGGTTAAATTAAGGCTTGGCATTGCCTTGAGCAATGAGGGTGGCGCCTTGGCGGAATTCAAAAAGCCAGCAAGGTTTGGTGTTGCTGCAGTATTGGGCTCTGGAGAGCAGGTAACCAGCTGGATTCATATTGACGATCTTTGCAGGGCGTTTATCCATGCCATTGAAACGGCAACTATGGAAGGGGTGTATAACCTTGTTGCTCCACAACCTGCCACCAATAAGGAATTGACGCTGTTGATTGCCAATGCCATGAATGGACATTTTTTCATCCCGTTCAAAGTGCCTGCTTTTCTGCTGAAATTGATCATGGGTGAAATGAGTGTAGAAGTCCTCAAAAGCACAACTGTAGATTCAGGTAAACTGCAACGCACCGGATTCAATTTCATTTATACCAACATCCATTCAGCGATAAAACACCTCATTGGATAAGCAATAAACAATGGGAGTGTATTGCTATGCGTATCAGTACAAGGCTATATCCTGAAAAGGCTTACTGCATCATCATTGATCTCTAACGCATAGGTTTGACCAATGGCGATGGCAACATTTTCTTTTTCATGGCTGATCGGAAACCCAAAACATTTTGGATACGTATATTCCTGAACTGCCTCCGCGATGATGGCATAAGCTGTTTTTCCAAATGTTCTTTCCGTATCCTTGTTGTCTGAAAAGCCACCAACAATCAGGCCCTTCAGTTTTTTCAATTTTCCTGCCCTTTTCAATTGCAACATCATCCTGTCAATATTGTACAGTTGTTCCCCAATGTCTTCAATGAAAAGGATTTTTCCATCGGTATCATATTCCGCATTGCTGCCAATGCAGTGGGCCATCAGGCAGAGGTTCCCCCCAATGACAGCTGCTTTGGCCTTCCCATGTTGGTTGAGGGGATGTGTCGATGCACTGTAGTGAACTGGTTTTCCTTCAAGGGTATCTTTCAATGAGAAGGTAAACCGGTCTTCCCCATTGTTGAAGGCTCCAGCCATCGGCCCATGGATGCTGCAGATGCCCAGCTGTTCATGCATGTAGCCATGGAGCACCGTGATGTCACTGAATCCAATGATCCATTTGGGATTTTTCTTGAAAGCTTTCCAGTTGATGCCATCCAGGATCCTGGTCGTGCCATATCCGCCCCTTCCGCACAGGATGGCTTTGATGGATGGGTTATCAATGAAGGATTGCAGGTCATGCAATCTCTCCTCGTCGGTTCCAGAGAAATAATTCTTTGATTTGCCGCCCAGGGTTTTCCCCTTGACCACCTTGTATCCCCATTTTTTCAGGGTCTGAATGCAAGCCTTGACATTTTCTGCCGGCATATATCCCGCAGGGCAAAGGATTCCAATGGTATCGCCGGGTTGGAGGTATGGAGGGATCTTCATGGCCTAAAATTAGGTCTTATGGCTAAAAAATGGCTTAAATCCTTCGATACATTTGGTTATTTTTGTAGACACGAAAGAAAGCAAATGAACAATCTCCCCAAACGATACCTCGTTACCTCTGCACTTCCTTACGCCAACGGACTGAAACATATCGGTCATCTGGCAGGTGCCTATATCCCTGCAGATATTTATTCCCGTTACCTCCGGGCCCAGAAAAGGGATGTTGTTTTTGTCTGTGGAAGTGACGAACATGGAACGGCTATTCCCATACAAGCCATGAAAGAGGGAACCACTGCGCAGGCCATTATTGACAAATACCATCAGGCGATGAAGGAGGACTTTGCTGACCTTCAAATCAGTTTTGATGTGTACCACCGCACCTCTGATCCGCTGCACCATGAAACCTCCAGGGAGTTCTTCAATTATCTCCATGAAAGAGGAGAGCTTGAAACCAAGGAAACCGAACAATACTACGACGAAGCCTCGTCTACTTTCCTTGCAGACCGTTTCATCAAAGGAACCTGCCCGCATTGCAAAAGCAACAGGGCTTTTGGCGACCAATGTGAATCCTGTGGAACAACCCTCAGCCCAGATGAACTCATTGACCCTGTGAGCACCATCAGCGGCAACAAGCCCATCAAGAAAAAAACAACCCACTGGTACCTTCCGTTGGCGAAGCATGAACAATTTTTAAGGGATTGGATCCTGGATCAACACAAAGATGATTGGAGACCTTCAGTGGTAGGCCAGTGCAAGAGCTGGATTGACGGAGGCTTGCAGTCCAGGGCGGTGACCCGTGATTTGAACTGGGGCGTTCAGGTACCATTGGAAGATGCGGCTGGAAAAGTTTTGTATGTATGGTTTGATGCTCCCATTGGATATATTTCAGCCACAAAACAATGGGCCCTTGACAACAACAAGGATTGGAAACCTTATTGGTACGACAGTGATACGCAACTGGTTCATTTCATTGGAAAGGACAATATTGTTTTCCATTGCATCATCTTTCCAGTGATGCTCAAACTGCACGGGAACATTCTTCCCACCAGTGTTCCTGCCAATGAATTCCTGAACCTTGAAGGCGATAAAATGAGCACCAGCAGGAATTGGAAACTCGAGATGCGTGATTACATTACTGATTTTGTGAAGAAAGAAAATGGAGGTGACCAGTGTGTTGATATGCTCAGGTATTATCTCACGCAAATAGCACCGGAGAGCAAGGACAGCGAATTCACCTGGAAAGGATTTCAGGATGCTGTGAACAGTGAGCTTGTTTCTATTTTCGGAAATTATGTGAACCGCGCTCTTGTGCTGATGCACAAACTCTGCGGCGGAAAAGTGCCAAGGTTTGTTGAAGAAATGGCTGATGAGAAAGACCATCAGTTGGTGCGCGACATTGCAGATGCCAAGACCAAAATTCAGGCTTCCCTTGAAAATTATAAATTCCGAGAAGCATTGTTTGATGTAATCGATCTTGCCCGAAAAGGCAACAAGTACATGCAGGAAAAAGAGCCCTGGATTCTTGCCAAGACGCTTGCGGAGAACCCTGCTCAGCAGCAGAAAATTGACAATTGCATGCACCATTGTTTGCAGCTCACTGCCAACCTTGCCTTGCTCATCAACCCATTTCTTCCATCCACAGCAAAGAAAATGTGCAGCATGCTGAAGGTGGTTGACAAGATGCTGGATTGGGAAAATGCAGGCAGCATGAAACTGCTCAGTGTCGGATACAGCTTGCGTGAACCACAGTTGTTGTTCAGAAAAATTGAAGACGAAGAAATAGCCTACCAGATGGATAAATTAAGGGCAGGCGCAATTGCTGCAGTTGAAGAGACCAAGCCTGCTGAGGAAACGGTGCATGCGCTCAAGGAAGAGATTGTATATGATGATTTTGGAAAAATAGACCTGCGTACAGGCATCATCACCGCAGCACAAAAAGTTCCCAAGGCAGATAAGTTGTTGCAACTTGAAGTTGATCTTGGATTTGAGAAACGAACCATTCTTTCTGGTATTGCGATGCATTTTCAACCTGAGGATATTGTTGGAAAACAGGTGGTCGTGGTGGCCAATCTTGCACCCAGAAAAATGAGGGGGATTGACAGCAATGGCATGATTTTGATGGCAGAAGATGCAGCAGGAAAACTGCATTTTGTACAACCTGAACATACCATTGCTGCTGGAGCCAAAGTATCTTGAGTAAATACGGTCTTTAATATGAACCCTACAATAAAAAAAGTAGCCATTTTGGGATCTGGTCTCATGGGATCAAGGATTGCCTGTCATTTTGCCGGTATTGGAGTACAGGTATTGTTGCTGGACATGGTTTCTCCGGATGCAAAACCCGGTGATTCAAAAGCTGAGCGAAACAAGCTTGTCAATGCCGCTTTGCAAACTGCCATCAAATCAAACCCTTCTCCTGTTTATACTGCTGATGTTCCCAAAAGAATTACTACCGGAAATTTTGAGGATGATCTTTCTTCCATTAGTACCTGTGATTGGATCATTGAGGCCATTGTAGAAAAGCTGCCCATCAAACAACAATTGTTTGAAAAAGTGGAACAATTCAGAAAACCCGGAACGCTGGTCAGTACCAATACTTCTGGTATCCCGATACAGCTGATTGCCAAAGGAAGATCAGCAGATTTTCAGCAACATTTTTGTGGAACACATTTCTTCAATCCCCCCCGTTACCTGCGGTTGTTGGAAATCATCCCAACACCAAAAACGGAAAAATGGGTGGTTGATTTTTTAATGCAGTATGGTGATCTTTTTCTGGGAAAGACCACGGTGCTTTGCAAGGATACCCCAGGATTCATCGCCAACCGGATAGGTATTTACAGCATCATGGCGCTGTTTGAAACCATGGGAAAATTGGGACTTTCTGTTGATGAAGTGGAAGCCCTCACTGGCCCCATCATTGGCCGTCCCAAGTCTGCTACATTCAGGACAGCGGATATTGTCGGGATCGACACCCTGGTTCATGTGGCCAAAGGGTTGTTTGAACATTGCCCGCATGATGAAGCCCGCGAACAATTCAGGATTCCAGGGTGGCTTCAGCAAATGGTAGACAAGAATTGGTTGGGAGACAAATCAGGGCAAGGGTTTTTCAAGAAAACAAAAACTGCTGCAGGTGAAAAAGAAATCCTGACCCTCGACCTGAAAACAATGGAATATGGGGTGAGGAAGAAGACCAAGTTTGCAGCGATTGATGCCGCAAAACCCATGGAGGATCTTGCAGAAAGAATCAAAACCCTTTGTGCATTTCCTGATCAGGCTGGAGAATTTTACAGGAGCTTTCACTATCATCTTTTCGCCTATATTTCCAACAGGGTGCCAGAAATATCAGGCACACTGCAAAGCATTGACGATGCCCTGAAAGCCGGATTTGGATGGGAGATAGGGGCCTTTGAAACCTGGGATCTGCTTGGGGTTGAACAGACGGTTAATGAAATGAAGAAGGCAGGCCATGTTGTTGCTCCTTGGGTGGATGATATGATTGCAGCCGGTATTGGATCTTTTTTCACTGTAAAGGATGGCAAGCGATTTATTTATGCGCCAGCATCTGGGGGGATGGAATCTGTTTACAATTCCGCTCAGGAAAAGGCTTTCATCGTGATGAAAAACTTTTCTGGGCAAACCATTTGGAAAAATGATGCATGCAGAACCTATCATTTGGGTGACGATGTCTTGGGGCTTGAATGGTTTACCAAAATGGGAAGCATCGGTGGTGAGGTATTGGAGGGTATTCAAACAAGCATTGGTATTGCAGAAAAAAAATACAAAGGGCTTGTCATTGCCAATGAAGGCGCTAATTTCTCCGCAGGAGCCAATGTTGGCATGATCTACATATTGGCTGCTCAACAGCAATTTGATGCCTTAGACAAGGCCATCCACCTGTTCCAGCAATCCATGATGAGGGCCCGTTACTCATCAGTTCCGGTTGTGGTGGCGCCCCACGGACTTTCTTTGGGAGGGGCCTGTGAACTCAGTTTGCATGCAGACAAGATTTGTGCAGCAGCAGAAACCTATATTGGCCTGGTAGAGTTGGGAGTAGGCTTGATTCCAGGCGGTGGCGGCACCAAGGAATTTGTATTGAGGGCCGCAGATGAGATGCATCAAGACGAGCCTGAAACCATCACCTTGAAAAACAGGTTCATCACCATTGCCACTGCAAAAGTGGCTACTGCAGCTGCAGAGGCATATCCAATGGGCATACTTCAAAAGGGAAGGGATTTGGTTATCATGAACCAGGACCGGCGCATCAGTGCAGCAAAACACAGCGCGATGGAATTGTACGACAATGGCTATGTGATGCCTCAGCAGCGCAGTGATATCAAAGTGTTGGGCCGAACCGGGCTTGGGGCACTCCTTGCCGGTGTGCATGGAATGGAACAAGGTGGATATGCCACAGCCCATGATGCCCTTGTATCCCGTAAACTGGCCTATGTCATGTGCGGTGGCGATTTGAGTGAGCCTGCCCTGGTCTCCGAACAATACCTGCTCGACCTTGAGCGAGAAGCCTTTCTCAGCCTTTGTGGTGAAAAGAAAACATTGGAACGGATCCAGTCTGTGCTCACAGCAGGCCGTCCCATCAGGAATTGAGTAATCCAATGCTGCAATTTTAAAAAAGATCTTCCACATTAAACTTTCCTTGCGGCTTGGTGTTTTATATTCAGAACTCAAAACCAAGACAGGATGGAAAATTTGCATTTACAGCAACTTGAATCAACCATTGCAACAACCAGGAAAAAGCTCGTAAACCACCCCGTTTACGCCAACATCAAGGACCTGGATGGGTTGAGGTGCTTCATGGAAAACCATATATATGCCGTATGGGATTTCATGTCTTTGTTGAAGGCCTTGCAGGTTAACCTTACCTGTGTTTCCCTTCCCTGGGTTCCTGTAGGAAATGCGGCAACCCGCTACCTGATCAATGAGATTGTGGCTGGTGAAGAAAGTGATGTGGATGAAGCAGGCGTGAGGACCAGCCATTTTGAATTGTACATCAGGGCCATGGAACAGGCAGAGGCCAATACGGAGCCCATCCTCGGATTGATAAGGGCCCTAAAAACAGGCAGTACCATACAATATGCGCTTGACGAAATTAACATACCTGTAGCTGCAAGGAAGTTCATGGATTTTACCTTTCAAACCATTGCTGCCGGAAAGCCGCACCTGATGGCTGCCGTGTTTACCTTTGGCCGTGAAGACCTGATTCCCGATATGTTCATCAGCCTGATCAAGGAATTGAAAATCCAGTTCCCAGACAAGGTGGACATCTTCCAGTATTATATTGAAAGGCATATTGAAGTGGATGGTGGCCACCATGCTGCACTTGCCCACCAGATGACCATAGAGCTTTGCGGGAATGATGAGAACAAATGGCAGGAAGCCACAGAGGCGGTCAAGCAGGCACTGGAAGTGCGCATTGCCCTTTGGAACTCAATTCAACAACAGATGTCTATTGCGGTTTCATAGCAATGGGAGATGAATATTACAAGCGGTGAATGGAATAGCTGCATTTAACCGTACTTTGTAAAAAAAACATCGATGCCTGTTCTTGAAATCAATGCCATTTCAAAGTCTTATGGAAAAATAAGGGCTTTGGAGAATGTCTCATTCAACATACCCAAGGGTTCGGTATTTGGTTTGCTTGGCCCCAATGGCAGTGGAAAGACCACACTGCTCAGTATCGTCCTGGATGTTTTGCAGGCAAACTCCGGTGGCTACAAGTGGTTCGGCGAATCGCCCACCTACCTGCACAGAAAAAAAATCGGATCCTTGTTGGAGACACCCAACCTTTACCATTACCTCACGGCTGTACAAAATTTGCGCATTACCCAGACCATCTCAGGCAGGGGCAATGAAGGCGATATTCATGCGGTACTGGAAAAAGTAAACCTTCATGAAAGGAAAAATAGCCGTTTCAGTACCTACAGTCTGGGCATGAAACAGCGCTTGGCGATTGCAGCTGCCTTGCTGGGAGATCCTGCTGTGCTAGTTTTGGATGAACCCACCAATGGACTGGATCCTGTCGGTATCGCCGAGATAAGGGGCCTGATTAAGGAACTCGCTACCAAGGGTCATACCGTCATCATGGCAAGCCACCTGCTGGATGAGGTGGAAAAGGTTTGTGACCATGTGGCCATCCTTAAGCGTGGACAATTGATTGCTTGCGGTGCGGTGGAAGAAGTGCTTTCGGCTGAAGATTGTTTGCTGCTCAGTGCTGCGGACCAGCTCCTGTTGACTGAAAAAATGGGTAGATATCCTGGTTTGGTGAGAATGAATGCAACTGCCGAAGGGTTGGAATGCTATTTTGCAAAAGGAGCATCATCTGCAGAAAAGGTCAACCAGTATTGTTTTGAACAAGGCATGGTGCTTTCTCAAATATGGGCAAAGAAAAAACGGTTGGAGGAAAAGTTTTTTGAACTGACAAGTAAATAGCCATTCATTGGACAACCCTTTTCAAACAAAACATCATTCATTCAGGCAATCCTAAAAGAAAAAACATGATTTCAATGATACTCAAAACCGAGTGGCTCAAACTCAAGAACTACAGGGCATTCTGGCTCTTGCTTGCTGTAACAGCCATCTCTTATCCGGGCATCAATGGCATTGCCTATTATGCTTTCATGGACAGCATTGATGCAAAGACACAAAGTGGTCAGCTCGTGAAAATGTTATTGGGAAATCCATTTGCTTTTCCACAATCATTTCATACTACTGCATACCTGAGCTCTTTTTTCACTTTCATTCCTGCCATTGTGGTGATCATGTTGATCACCAATGAATACATGTTCAAAACCCATCGGCAGAACATCATCGATGGGTGGAAAAAAAACACCTTCATTTGGGGAAAATTCATCAGTGTTTTGCTGATTACATTGATTGTGACATTGTTTTACCTGGTTGTCGCTTCCATCATTGGAACAATTGCCACTCCTGATGCTGATCGGACGAAAATAGTTGAAAAGGCCCATTATATTGGTTTGTTTTTCTTGCAGGTTTTTTGCCAACTGTCTATTGCTTTTCTGCTGGGACTCTTGATCAGAAAGGCTTTTATCGCCTACGGTATATTCATTTTTTATTCCTTTATCCTCGAAAATATGCTCTCCGGTTTATTCAGGTTAAAATCAAAAAAATGGGGAATTGATTATGGGCATTATTTGCCATTTGAAATTTCTGATCGATTGATTCCATTGCCTCCTTTCATCGGAAAGTTCAATGAGGCTGACAACAAATTGGCTATAGCGGCCATTGAGAGCCATGTTGTTTATACCCTTGTGCTTACAGCATTTGTCTGGTTGCTTTCATTCTATATTTTCAAAAAACGTGACCTCTGATGGTAAGATTATTTTTCTCAAGCCTGCTTCTACTCCAGTGTGTATGTGTACTGCCTGTTGCAGTTTCCGCACAAGCCAACCCATCTGCTATCAAATCTGCTGCTATTGCGATGGGCAATGCCCTGGTGAAAAAAAACAGTGAACAGTTTCTTTCTTACATGCATCCTTCCATGATCAAGCTGGCCGGAGGCAAGGAAAAGTTAAGCGTCATTTCAGATTCTGCCTTGAAGGTGTTTGAACAGTTTGGTGGTAAAGTAAGCCGCATCACTTATGGCAACCCTGCTGAGATTATTTCCTACAAAAAAACCTTGCAATCCGTCATCACCCAAACAACAACACTCACCTCTTTTATAGGGGATGCTGAATTGTCATCCAGCCTGATTGCGATTTCCAATGACAATGGGAAATCCTGGACTTTTATCGATACCAATATGTTCGGCATCAAGCAGATCAAGGCTGCCATGCCAGATATCAGTCCTGCTCTTGTGATCCCTAAAGCTGCAGCGCCAAAAATCATCATGAAAGAGCAATAAAGAGTGGCTAAGCCCTTAAGAATTTGTTGTCAACCGTTATTCCATTGGTTTGCCCTTTTACAAGGCCTGCCCATCTCAACAATTTTCATTAATTTGAAATCCAGAAATAATAACAATATGAGAAGAATACTTTTCCTTGCCATGGCGTGCATTACCTTCTTCAATGCCAGTGCACAAAAAAAGAAATTGGCGGATGCAAAGCCACCTGTTCAGCCTGCTGTTTATGATGCTTCGCTGCTTAAAAATGTAACTTATCGCTTGCTTGGTCCTTTCCGCGGTGGCAGGAGTGGTGCGGTTGGCGCCAGTTACAAGAGCAAGAATACATTTTATTTTGGAGCAACAGGCGGTGGTGTTTGGAAATCCATCGATGGTGGCAGCAATTGGAAAAATGTTTCAGATAAGTTTTTCGGAAGTTCCATTGGCGCTGTCGAAGTAGCTCCGTCCAATGAAAACATCGTATATGTTGGAGAAGGGGAGAATACCATGCGGGGCAATGTTTCCGAGGGTTTGGGTGGCATGTGGAAATCTGAAGATGCAGGCAAGACCTGGAAGAATATTGGCTTGAAAGATGGCCGACACATCACCAACATCATCGTCCATCCAACCGAACCCAATATTGTTTGGGCCGGTGTGATGGGGCACCTGTTTGGACCCAACATAGAAAGGGGTGTATTTAAAACTACTGATGGTGGAAAGTCCTGGAAAAAAGTATTGTATGTCAATGACCAGACTGGTTGCGCTGATCTTGTTCTTGAGCCAGGAAACCCATCTGTCTTGTATGCAGGAACCTGGCGTTTGATCCGCACGCCCTATAGTTTGGAGAGTGGTGGTGAAGGCAGCGGTTTGTGGAAAAGCACCGATGGTGGTGAAACCTGGACAAATATCACAACTGCAAAAGGACTGCCTAATGGCACTTGGGGGATTGTTGGTGTGGCCATCGCCCCATCCAATACCGATAAGATTTATGCCATCATTGAAAATGCAAAAGGAGGATTGTACATGAGTACTGATGGTGGACAATCATGGACTTTGCAAAGCAGTGACAATAATATCCGCCAGCGTGCCTGGTACTATTCAAAAGTATTTGTTGATCCCAAAAACGAGAACCTTGTTTATTGCCCTAATGTGAATTTCATGAAAAGCCGCGATGGTGGAAAGACTTTTCAAACCCTACGTACACCACATGGAGACCATCATGACCTTTGGATAGATCCCGAAGATGGGAAGCGCATGATTGTGGCTGATGATGGTGGTGCACAGGTGAGTTTTGATGAAGGGAACAACTGGAGCAGCTACATGAACCAGCCCACATCACAATTGTATAGGGTGAGCACAGACAACTCATTTCCTTACCGCATTCTGGCTGCGCAGCAAGACAATTCTACCTTGCGCATCCGCTCTGCCACCTATGGATCGTATATCACTGAGCAAGACTGGGATGTTACAGCTGGCGCAGAAAGTGGATATGTTGTGGCCGATCCAACCAATCCCGATATCGTTTACGGTGGCAACTATGGTGGTTATCTTTCCCGTCTGGACCACAAGACCGGAGAGAACCGCGCCATCTCAGTATGGCCAGACAATCCCATAGGAGCAGGCGCTGATGTATTGAAATTCCGTTTCCAATGGAACTTTCCCATCTTCTTTTCGCCACACAATCCCAAGCGTTTGTATTGTGCCGGCAATGCCTTGTTCGTGACAGAAAATGAGGGTGCCAGCTGGACGCAGATTTCACCAGACCTTACCACCAACGACAAGGCCAAACAAGTTTCCAGCGGCGGTCCCATCACCCAAGACAATACCTCTGTTGAATACTATTGCACGATTTTTACGGCTACTGAAAGCAGTTTGGAAAAGGACCTGCTCTGGACGGGCAGCGATGATGGCCTGGTCAATATCAGCCGCGACGGTGGGAAAAACTGGAGCAATGTTACGCCCAAAGATGCTCCCAAGTGGATGATGTGGAATGCCATCGAAACCGATCCATTCAAAAAAGGGGCTGCATACATCACAGGTACGCGTTACAAGCTGGATGATTATACTCCTTATATATACAAAACAGAAGACTATGGCCAAACCTGGAAACTGATCACTGCAGGCATCGATCCCATGCATTTTACCAGGGTAATGCGGGCCGATTACAAGCGTGCAGGAATGCTATATGCGGGTACTGAATTTGGCATGTATGTTAGCTACGATGATGGCGCCAGCTGGCAGTCCTTCCAATTGAACCTTCCTGTTGTTCCCATCACAGACCTGACCATCAAAAACAATGACCTGATCGTGGCAACCCAGGGAAGGGCGATTTGGATCATTGATGATTTGACACAGGTTCAGCAAATGGATCCATCCATCAAATCCAAAGCATTGCATGTTTTCTCTGTCAATCCTGTATTAAGGATGCCAGCTGTGTTCAACAGGTGGGGCGCGATGGCAGGTACACCCGCCAATGCTGCGATGAATCCGCTGAAAGGGGCTGTCATCAATTTTACAGCCAATACCGTTACTGATTCAAGCGCAGGATCTGTGGCCATTTATGACGGTAAAAAACAATTGATCAGCCGTTATTCCACCAGTGACAAATCAACTCCAATCAAACTTTCTAAAGGCAACAACCAGTTTGTTTGGGACATGCAATATCCTGCTGCTGAGCGCATCGAAGACCTTATCCTTTGGACCGGTGTTCCAGGCGCCACAACAGCCATCCCGGGCAATTATACAGCAGTAGTAAGGGTAGACAAGGATTCTGTTGAGGTGCCTTTTTCCATCCTGGCTGATCCCAATTACCACTGCTCTCAGGCTGATTATGAGGCCCAACACGAATTTTTGGGCAAGGTAAAGGGGAAATTCTCTGAAACCATGAAGGGCATCAAGGACATTCGTCAGGCAAGAAACCAGATGAATGATTTTGTAAGCAAGCAGGGTGATACTTGTCCGAAGGAAGTCAAACAAATGGCCGACAGCCTCGGAAAGGCACTGACTTCCATTGAGGAGAAGTTGCACCAAACCAAGGCCAAAAGTGGACAGGATGTGTTGAATTTCCCCATCCGTTTGGATGATAAGCTTGGCGGAGTGTATGACATGGCCAGCAGCGGAAACATGGCCCCCAGCAAGCAGGCAAAAGATGTTTTTGCAGTACTTGCAGCAGAGGTTGATGTTGAGCTTACAAAACTAAAATCCGTCCTTGATGGTGGCTTGAAAGCCTTCAATAAAATGGTCAGGGAGAAAGAACTGCCTGTAGTGGTCATCAAATAAGACATCGATAAACTTTCATAAAACAAAAAGGAGCCAGGGATTAACTTGGCTCCTTTTTTATGCTGTCAAGATCTTTCAATCCAATTGATGGCATTTTATTTTATGACAGGTCTGACACCAGTGTTTCCACCACCATTCAAGGTCATGTCGTGCGGCTTGTTGGTTTTCCATGCGCCGCGGGTAAAATCTGGTACATCAATCGTTTTGGAACGTTTGGCTACAGAAGCACCACTGAGCGGAAATACGGAACTCCAAGAAGCAGCATCATATACATCCTGGTCCAATGGCAAACCATTGCGAAGGCAATCAATCAATCTCCAGTCCATGATAAAGTCGATTCCACCATGTCCGCCTACATTTTTGGCAATCTCGCCGATGTGTTTAACGATGGGTGGTGTATATTTTTCTTGCATGGCTTTCATTTCCTCTTCTTTCAACCAGGAATGGCCAAGGGCGATGCGCTCAGGTCCAGGATATTTTTGGGCTGCACCTTTGGTGCCGCTGACCAGGTGAATCCTTGAATAAGGACGTGGAGAGGACACATCATGCTGCACCATCAGGGTTTTGCCTAAGTCAGACCTGATGATGGTGGTGTTCATGTTTCCCCTGTAGGTCTTGCCTTTGTATTCTGTGAAAAAATCATCCTTGACAGCCATCTCGTCTGCGAGTTTGCCCAGTGAAAAATCATTGGTACTCATGCTCACCAGGTGATCGAATTTATCACCACGGTTGATGTTCATGCATTGTGCAATAGGACCCAATCCATGTGTAGGATAAAGGCTTCCATTGTTCTGGATATTTTCTTTCAACCTCCACATGTCTGCATAAGCCTTCTTGTTGAAAAGATAGTCCTTGCTCAGGTCATGGATATAGGCGCCTTCTGCATGCAGGATCTCGCCAAACAGGCCGTTGCGTGCCATGTTGAGCGTGAGCAATTCAAAGAAATCGTAGCAGCAGTTTTCCAGCATCATCATGTGCTTGCGGGTCTTCTCTGATGTTTCCACCAGCTCCCAGCATTCATCAATTGTTTTTGCTGCAGGCACTTCTGAGGCTGCATGTTTGCCATTCTTCATGGCATATACTGAAATGGGTGTATGCAGCTCCCAGGGAGTAGTAACATAGACAAGGTCAATATCATTGGATTCGCAAACGGCTTTCCAGCCCTCAGCACCCGAATAGGCTTTTGCCATTGGCAAGCCTTTCTTGGTCAGGATTTTTTGTGCTTTGTCAACACGCTCTGGGTATTTATCACAAAGGGCTTTGATTTCAACGCCATCGATATAACTCAGGCGGTCTACTGCACCAGGCCCTCGGTTGCCAAGGCCAACGACAGCAACCCTGACGGTTGGTAATTTTGGGGCGGCATACCCACACATGTTGAAGGATGCAGCTGCAACAGGCATTACAGCAGTGTTGGCAGCAAATCCGTTTTCAGGAATGGCAGAAACGATTGCACCTGAACCCAGGGCAACATTGCGAATGAACGAGCGTCTGTTCGTACTCATTTTTAAGGGTTTACATATGAGTACTAAAGATAGGGAAATCAGAGATTAAGCCAATAGTTCATCTTGAAGACAATTGCACGGTTCTTGTTTTTCATGAACGGGTCGGTAAAGTAGTTGTCGCTGTATACCAAAAACAGGTCGCTCATGGGCTTGTAGCGCCATTGCAGGCGGCTGTTGATATTGAAATTGTTGCGTTGGTTGTTGTATTGCAGGAAAGTGGTCCAGAACAGGTTGTTGGAGAAGTTGATTTCAATCCTGGGGGCAACCAGAAAAAGTTTGTTGCTGCCATAGGGTTCAGGGAATGTCAGGTTGGCCTGTTGAAGCGTCATGCTGAAGTTACCCCAGGGTTGAACCCTTAGTGTCGCACTAATTTCGTACCGGAGGATCCTTCCATTGAAAAATTGTCCAGATTCCAGGTCAGTGCTGAAATAAAGTTTTTTTCTACTATCGGTATTGTATGTCCAACCCAAGGTTGGTGCCACATACCGCCCCGGTGGAATCGGTTTTCCTTCCGTGAAAGAAGTATTGAACAAGAGGTTGTTCACATTGTCGTGTATATGGAAGATCATGTTGGATGTGTTCTTGAAAAAAAATTGGAATTCAAGATCATGGCTTCTTTCATTCAAGCCGCCATCCAGGTTGTATACGAGAAAGTTCTCAAGCCTTACCTTAAGTTGATTAAGCAGTCCTTTTTTTGGGAAAAAAGTATAGCTGGTTTCATTGTATAACAGATAAAACCCTTTTCTGATGCTGGTATCCAACAGTGCATCATAGTTATCGACGCGGTTGACAAATCCCATGTCAGCATAGTAGTTATCAGTAATACGACCGGCATCGGCAATGAAATTCAATTTTTTACTGAAATATCCACCACCAACATTGCTATAGTTTTCTGGGGTCTTGATGGTTGATTTGTAAGATTGATGGTGGCCTGTCCATGCATTCCATTTGCCAGACTGGCTGATGAAGTTGTATTCCATGCCCGCATTCCGGCCATATTGATCCATGGGATCCTTGATCTTGTTGTTCCTGTCTTCGATACCCTGGCGATTCAAAAAATACCCTTTCAGGATTGATCTTTTTTGTACCTGCTGATTGAAGCTGAATGCTGTATAGTTTTGTGCGACCGTTTCTTCCGTTGCCCTGGTTTGCATGTTCATGAAACCGACTCTTGTTTTGTTGGAAATGTTTCCGCTGACCCTGGCCCCTGCTAATATCGGCAACATGTTTCCTTCCTTGTCCAGCCCAATTCTCCTTGAGTAAAACGGCCTGATGGGAGGAATGCCATACGAAGAAAACAAGTCGTCATTCTCCAGAAAAAAGGTTCTTCTCTCCGGGAAAAAAATATTGAAGCGCGTGAGGTTGGTCACCTGTTTGTCCACTTCAATTTGAGAAAAATCTGGATTGACAGTGAGGTCAAGGTTGAGGGAGGATGTCAGTGCGACCTTGGCATCAAAGCCCCCATTGAATTTAGCTTTTACGCCTGTTCCCAAATCCTTGTTGTTTTCAAGCGAACCGGTGGTATAGGGAATGATGGAAATATTGGTGCCCGGGGTTGGGGGTGGATGGTCCCAGTTCAATGCACCGGAGTAGCCGAAGTCAGCAAAAGCAAAATTGAGGGGCATGTCGGTCCAGGTGGAATATTCATTGTTCTTGATGTCTGTCCGCAGTATATTCATGCCCCACCTGAAATTGCCCTCCTTGTAACGCAGTGTGCTAAACGGAATGGCAATCTCAGCCATCCAATAGGTCTCATGACGGCTGGTGGCAGAATACCATTTGTTGTCCCAACTGAAATTCAAATCTTCACTGCCTGACCCGGCCGTCACCAGGTCTTCCGACTGCACATTGTAAGGGGTGATGGAAAAAACGAACCCATTGGTTCTTTGATTCACAGGATCCAATGCAATGGAAACAGCATCACTGTCAAAAAATCCCTGGTCCCTTTTCAGGGTCTGTGCAACATAGTAGCTGGTATCCATGGCTTTGATGCCAAAATAAATGAACTGGTTGTCGTAAGTAACCTTGACGAAAGTTTTTCTCTTGGGACGACCCTCATCATTGGGCCATTTCATGAAAAAATCATGGGCCTCACCTGCCTCAGCCCAGTCTTTTTCATCCAGCATGCCATCAACCTTGATGGCCCCGGATGATTTTTTTATTTGCAGCTGAAACTGTTCCTGGAATTTCATGCCATCCTGCCCTGATGCAGTTGCTGTGCAAAAAAGAAAAAATAGGAACAATAGATGGTTCTGTCGTAGCATCGATGGTTGTCTGCCCATTAGGGGTTGATGCAAATTTCGTACATTCCCTTCAGAGCTGCGTTGGAAATATTTCAGGTGGATACAAAGCCTGATGGATGGATATGAACCCTTCACTTCATTTTTATTATCTTGTTGCTATGCTGTATCGTTTCGGATGGACTTTGATGTGGGTGACTTTTAGGATTTTTTTCAGGAAGATTGACGTGCTGGGCGCAGAAAAATTGCAGCACGGGAAACCTGCTATCCTGATTGCCAACCATCCTGCCTCATTCCTGGATGCCATGGTATTGGCGGTATTTCTTGGAAGGCCGATTCATTTTTATGTCCGGGGGGATATATTTTCCCACCCGCTTGTTTACAGGATACTGACAAGGTTGCACATGATTCCCATATTCAGCAGGGAGCATGGAACCGGAAACCTTGCAAAGAACAAGGCAACCTTTGATAGGGGCAGGAAACTGCTTTCAGTGGGAAACCTGTTGTTGATTTTTCCTGAAGGTTTCAGCAGGCAATCCAAGCAGGCGGAACCCTTTAAAAAAGGCGCTGCCCGGGTAGCCTTGCAGACGGCATTTGATGATGGAAAGGC
>CAILKQ010000062.1 GCA_903834825.1 uncultured bacterium
CATGATTTTTTCTTTCTCATTGGCAGGAAGTGAATCGAAAAGTTGCATGCTTTCCTGCACAAGCGGATGCGGTATTTCTGCGATGTTGCGGTTCCCTAGTTCGGCAGCACTGAAAAAAGTGCCGTCGATCAATGCATGATCGACTTCTTTGATGAGGGACACAATGGCTGTTTTCCATTTTTCCCACTTGTCAATATCTGGGATGAAGAGCAATTTTTTGCGCGGACCATCAATGATGAATCCCACAGTTTCGGAAAACTCATCCCGGTGGGGGACAAGGATGGGCTTTACCTTGAGCGATGGGCTGATGTTTTCCCATTTTCCCTCTGACAAGGGGTTGATCTGAATGTTGTTCAGCGAGACCAGCTGACTCCAGGGGCCATTGTTGTCCAAAAAGCTTTTCATTTTGGGCATGGCATAAACCGGCACGGATTTGCTGTTCATGGCTTCACGGCCCAGGAACATCAGGCCTGCATAATGCCCCATGTGCGCATGGGTAATGAAAATCCCATCGGGCAATGTATTTGCTGATGACGGCAACAAAGCCTTGAGCATCCTGGTTTGGGCAACAAAGTCAGGGCTGGCTTCCAACAGGAATTTTTTGTTGGAAACCGGGTCGATAAGCCCCAGGGATACTACTTTTCGGGAAGCATCCGGGTTTTTGCAGCACGCTTTTTCGCAACCCATGTGGGGCGATCCGCCATCTTGAAGGGTTCCCAGTACAACAACAAATGGATCCTGGATCTGGCTTGTTGCTTGTCCATTGCAAAACAATCCAAAAGCAGTGGAGAAAATCAGTACATACAGCTTCATGGCAGTGATTGAATTGTTAAATTATGTTATTTGTCTAATACTGGGGAAGGATTATATTTGAAATGGACATCTATTAACTTGTAAACGATTTCTCAATTAAAAAAAACACAACATGAAAAAATTATTCTCCATTTTGGTTGCCATGACAGCCCTGGTTTTTTCCCTTCAAGCACAACCTCCAGGTGGTGGCGGTGGCGGAGATCCTGAAGCCATGAAGGCAAGGATGAAAGAGCGCATCAAACCCATGATGGTTAAAGAAGCGGGCGTTTCTGATGCTGAGGCAGACAAGATCCTTGACATCAATTTTGATTTTCAGATGAAATCAAGGCCCATCCGCATGGACCAGGCCCTCAGTGAAGATGACAAGAAAAAGAAAATGAAAGAGGCTGAAGACGCACGCGATGCTTCCATGAAAGCCATTCCATTGACCGATGAGAAAATGGCGAAGGTCAAAACCTTTTATGATGAAATGAGGAAAAAGCAACAAGAGGGAAGAGGCGGACAAGGTGGTGGCCAGGGCCGTGTTGGAAACCAATAAACTGGTATAGTCAAGACCTTTCAATCTTGAGGGGTTTGGTCATTCTTTGTGTTTTGGAATATATTTTATTCCTTTCACAACAGAAGCACCAAACCCCTTCTTTTTTCATTAATTTCAAGCAAACGTTTTGCCATGAACAGTCGCCGCGATTTTATCCAAATGCTTTCAGCCCCCATCGTTGCCCTGCCTTTTATGAGCAGCATGAAGCCTGCAGAAATTCCTTATGATGGGCCTGTATTGCGCATTGCCATCATGGGCCTGGGTGGATATGCAACCCGTGTGGCAGAGGCCATGCTGGCTTGCAAGAAAGCCAAATTGGTAGGGCTGATCAGCGGAACGCCTGCCAAAATCAAGGCCTGGTCTGAGAAATACAGTATCGAGGCCAAGAACTGTTATGACTACACCAATTTCGATGCCATCAAGAACAATCCAGATATAGATGCTGTCTACATCATCACTCCCAATGCACTGCACAAAGAACAGGCCATCAGGGTTGCCAAAACAGGCAAGCACGTCATTGTTGAAAAGCCCATGGCATTGAATGCCAAGGAGGCTGAAGAAATGATTGATGCCTGCAAGAAAGCGGGTGTTCATTTGCTGGTGGGATACAGGATGCATTTTGAACCGAAGACCCTGGAAGTGATCAGGATGAGGAATGCTGGCGAATTTGGGAAGATCAAATTTTTCCAGGGATTGACAGGTTTTCGGAGCGGCGACCCCAAGCAATGGCGGTTGAACAAGGCCTTGGCTGGCGGTGGCTCGATGATGGACATTGGCAT
This sequence comes from uncultured bacterium, assembly GCA_903834825.1. Taxonomy (GTDB): domain Bacteria; phylum Bacteroidota; class Bacteroidia; order Chitinophagales; family Chitinophagaceae; genus Pollutibacter. The sequence goes on from CAILKQ010000062.1 coordinate 2,131, forward strand.
CTATTCCATCAACGGCATGCGCTACATGATTGGGGAAGAACCCCTCTGGGTTACTGCACAGGAAACAAAGACCGATCCTGTAAAATTTGCAGAAGGGGTGGATGAAACAATACAGTTTCAGGCGGGGTTTCCCAGCGGAGCGATTGCTTCCTGTTTGTCCAGTTACGGGATGGGCAACCTGGACCGTTTTTTCCTCAACGGCGAAAAGGGATTTGCAGAAATGCAGCCCTCCACCGGTTATGGTCCCATCAAGGGCAGAACCCACAAGGGAGAATTGACACAACCGCATCAGGCCCACCAAACCATTCAAATGGAAGAATTTGCTTCCATCATCCTCGAAGGCAAAAAGCCCATTGTGCCTGCAGATGGAGAGGAAGGATTGAAAGACATGAAAATTATCGATGCCATTTACCAGGCGGTGAAAACAGGAAAGAAGGTAAAGCTGGCTTAGACGGTTTTTGAAAAAACATACACCTTGTCATTGATGTCAAGGGCGGTTTCGGTATAGACAATCAAGTCCATTTCACTGGTTTTGACCAGCAGGCCATGATGCGCACCCAAAAATTTTACCTCTATTACGGATCCGGGAATTCCCTTTTTGGGGTCAGTGCCAATGCCCATCTTTTCAGGACGGATAAAAATAGTTTCTTCTTTTCCCGCAATCCCAAAGTGTTTGTAAAGCGTCTTTTGTGCTGGTGAAATCAAGTTGTACTCTCCCAGCAGTCCGGCAATGTATTCATCCTGGGGCCTTGCATAGGCTTCTTTGGGTGAACCCTGAAAGACCAGTTGTCCATGCTTCATGATCAGGAGCTCATCCGCCCAGGACAATACCTCTGCAGGGTCATGGGATACCAGCACACAGGTAATGGCCATCTTGTTGCAGACCTGGTAAATGACATCATTGATGATCTTGTTGTTGAACAGGTCTAGGTTGGTAAAAGGCTCATCGAGCAACAGCAGCCGTGGTTTTCCAACCAGCAAGCGGGCCAGGGCGATGCGTTGCCGTTCTCCGCCAGAAAGCTGGTGCACCTTGCGGTCCAGCAAGTGGTTGATGCGGCAAATCAAATAAATACCTGCAGCTTCCTCATCTTCCATCTTGTTGGCCATTTCCAAGAGTTCGTGCACGCGGTAGTTGTTTCTCAACTCAAAGTGTTGAGAAAGATAGGCAATGGCCTCATGTCCTGGCAGCAGCACTTCATCTGGACCTTTGATGCGCAATCCTTCAAAAAAGACATTCCCCGAACTTGGCTGCACCAACCCTGCCACCATTTTCATGACCGTGCTTTTCCCTGAACCGGTTTCCCCCATCAAAGCCACTTTTTTAAAAGCATCAATGGGAAAGCTAACTTCTTTAACGAGCGTCCGGCCCTCCGCCTCTTTGCTGATATTTTCGACCGTTAATAAATGCATTAAATACTTTTTTATTGATTGCTTCAATGCAAAAGTAATCCATATGCATCCATTGCAACAGAAGTTACTACCTTCAAGGTTAGTTTTAATGATCCAGTTTTGATGGGATAAACAGTTTTTATGTTGAAAAAGACCTCATTATTTATTGTAGCCATTTTACTGGTTACCCTTGGCCTCACCTTTACCAACCGTTTTTCGCATTTGAAAAATTTTGCCACCTGGGGTGTGCATACCATTCATGATCACAAGACCCATCCTGTAAGACTGGTTGAAAGCGGTGATTCACCGCAGGCATGGCCTTTTGATACAGCATACAACCAAAAACAAATCCCCCAGGAGTTCATGAACATCATTGATTCCAATGACACACATGCTTTTCTGGTTATTCAGGACGGAAAACTGCTCTATGAAAAATATTGGGATGGGTATGACAGTGCCAGAATCAGTGGATCTTTTTCTGCAGCCAAGAGCATCATCTCCCTGCTGATTGGTATTGCAATTGACGAAGGGAAAATCAAATCTGTGGATGAGCCTGCTGGCAATTATGTACCACACTTCAAAACCAATGGGCTGGATAAAGTCCGCATCAAGGACCTGCTGACCATGAGTTCTGGTACGAACTACCTTGAATCCAATAAAAGTTATTTCAGCATGAATGCCTACGGGTATTATGGTGATGATGAGGAATACATGGTGAACATGATGGAGAGAAAAGAAGCGCCAGGTGTTTATTGGCAGTACCGCAGCGGAGACACCCAGGTATTGGGCCTGATTGTAGAAAAAGCCTTTGGTCAATCCATTTCTACATTGGTTTCTGAAAGGTTCATGCAACCCATGGGAGCCAATGCTGATGCCCTTTGGCTGCTCGATGGTGCAGAAAAACATGAAAAAGCCTTCTGTTGTTTCAATGCAGTGGCCAGGGATTATGCAAAATTCGGACAGCTGGTACTGAACAAGGGCAATTGGAATGGAAAGCAGATTGTTTCTGAAAAATACATTACTGAAGCAACATCACCTGCAACCAGCCTTAAAGACAGAACTGAAAACGATCAGCCTGTAGATTTTTATGGCTATCAGTATTGGATTGTCAACCACAGTGGTGTACATGCCATTGCGCAAAACGGTCTGTTTGGTCAGTATGTTTTCATCATTCCAGAAAAAAATGCTGTTGTGGTTCGGTTGGGTGAATCCAAAGTAACCACACCCATTCACCACCACCAGCCAGAGAATTTCACGTTTATCGATGCTGCCCTTTCTGTGTTGAAATAGGGGGTAACGCACATACCACAACTTTACATTAAGTAAGTCCCTTTCCATCATGGAAGGGGATTTTTTAGCAAAAAAATGCCCCGCAGAAGCAGGGCAATATTTTCAGGCAGCATTTTTTGTTTTACGGTTTCATGGATTCGAATGCCTGTGATTTTTGGATAGGATTGGATTTGGTTTTTGGCTTTTCGTTTGGATTGGATTTCGGTTTTTTAGGATTGGATGTCTTTGTTGGCTTCGTACGGTAGCGTCGCATTGACTATACAAGATTACGGCAGATTTTTGGCCCTTGAAAGTATTTGCCATAACCATTTTCAAGATTACGTATTTACGCTTATCGGACCGCATGCAGGTTACGTAATGCAAGTATAAAAAAGGGCGTTTCTGTTGAGAAACGCCCTTGAATAACAATGATGGAAACACTTTATTTCTTGAACTCCCAGCCAGATCTGTTGATCCTGGATACAAACTGGTTGGCATCGTCAAAGTTGGTAATCTTCATAGCAGCACCATCCCACAGCAGTTTCTTTCTGCCATAGAACTCGGATGCCTTGTTGCCATTGGGTCTCGTGACCTCTTTGCGCAACATGTAGCTCCTGATGGCCAGGTTACCCATGAGTACGGTTTCAGTGAGCGGTCCGGAGTAGTCGAATGATGAGCTGAGTTCCTTGTGAGCCTTGCTGTTGAAGCCAGCCTTGCAGGCTTCAGTCCAGGAGATCTGGTGCCCGTATTCAGGCAGTTTCAAGGCATTCATGTCTGGTTCTGGCGCAATGATTTTTTCACCGGTATTCAGGTAAATCTTGGGTCTGTTTCCATACATGTCAATGGTCATCAATCCTTTTGTACCATGAAGGAAAATACCGTTGGAACCGTTGCCGTCTGTGCTCAGTGGCTCATTGGACGGAAGCTGGTCGGGGTGGAAAGGACGAATACCGCCATCCATCCAAATCATTTTCAATGGACTATTGTTTTTCTTGGTGGCTGGGAATTTGATTTCAACATGTGAAGAAGGAGGGCAACCTTCTGGGATGAATTCAGGACTCCAATCCTTGATGAATACTGCCCCTACGCTGCATTCCACTTCGGTGGGATAGCCAAGACCAAGGATCCTGAACGGAGAATCAATGGTATGGCATCCGATATCTCCCAAGGCGCCTGTTCCAAAATTCCACCATCCGCGCCATTTGAAGGGATGGAACAGGGGATTATAGTCCATATAAGATGCTGGTCCAATCCAGGTATCCCACTCCTTGGCAGACATGGCAGCGGGCAAGGCAGGCTTGTTTGTTGGAAGGGGAATCCCTTGAGGCCATACTGGCCTGTCTGTCCAGATGTTCACGGTATGAACCGTTCCGATCAATCCTTTGTCGAACCAATCCATGGCTACTTTTTGCAAAGGGTTGGAAGCGCCCTGGTTTCCCATCTGGGTCACTACCTTGTTTTTCCTTGCAGCCTCAGTAAGCATCCTGGCTTCGGCAATGTTGTGCGTCAGTGGCTTTTGTACATATACGTGTTTGCCCATCGACATGCAGGCCATGGCGGCATACGCATGAAAATGGTCTGGTGTTGAGATGGTTACTGCATCAATGTCTTTCCCAGACTTGTCCAGCATCTCCCTGAAATCGCGGTATTTCGCTGCGTTGGGGAATTTTTCAAATGAGCTTTTGCACTTGTCCCAATCCAGGTCAGCCATGGCCACCACATTGTTGGCGCCATTGTTGTAGGAATTGAAAAGATCTGATTGCCCTTTACCGCCTGCACCGATGGCAGCGATGTTGAGCTTGTCGCTCGGGGCTGTGTATCCCTTGCCAATGACGTGGCGGGGAACAATAAAAAAACCTGCAGCGGCAATCGAGCCCTGCTTGATGAAATTTCTTCTGTTGTTTTGTTTTGGCATG
>CAILKQ010000063.1 GCA_903834825.1 uncultured bacterium
ATCGGCTGCCTTTTTAAAGAATGCAGGCCTGACAACTGCCATTCCATCAGCGAATATCAGGATTTTTGGTACGGGTGGAGGCGTTTTGCTCGAATCCAATCAACAGGCAATTGCGGATGATCTTCCTGAGGTTGCCATTGATATGAATGATGGGGGAGATGGCGTTTTTGATGGCAATGACTTTTTTTTGTTTTACGCCCCAGGCCCAGACCAGTGGATTTTTCAGCCGACAACAAGGGAATTCGGGTTTCAGAAAAATCCTTACAGCGACCAATCCTTTTATTTTATCAATATTGCGAATACCCCGGGCAAGCGCATCACAGAAATGCCTGTGGTATCGAATTCCAGCACAGTAGTTGTTGAATTTGACGAACATTACCGCCATGAGTTAGACAGCATCAACTTTCTCAGAAGTGGGAAAGAATGGTATGGGGAACCATTTGGAACACAAACCGGGAAGCTTTCTTCAAGGGATTTTAACCTTAATTTTTCAGGTGCAGTGGTGGGGACTGATTTTACCCTTCACAGTGAAGTGGTTGGCAGAAGTTTTGAACAACCCAACAGGATGCCGGTGCTGCTCAATGGCCAGACCCTTTTTGAACATTCAACACCGCCATTGGTGGGCACCTTGCTTGAGCCTGCTGCCAACATGAGCAGAAAATCCGGGAAGGGGAAACTGACCGGGAATGGCCTTGTTGTTGGATACAAGCTGAACGGCGGATCGGCCAGTGCAGAGGTCTGGCTCAATTGGTTTGAACTCCATTTCAGGCGAACGCTTGACCTACAAGGCCTTAAGCAGCTCGCCTTCAGGGACCTGAAATCTATTGCTCCATCCTCCAGTGCCAGTTTTTCGATACGCAATGGAACAGGCTTTGTTGTTTGGGATGTTTCCAGCCCACTGTTCCCAGGTAAACTGAAAACAAGCCTATCGGGTGCAGACCTCCGTTTTGCCAATGAAACTTCCAGGCTGCACGAATACATTGCCTTCAATCCGGCCCAATTGGAGGCTCCGGTCTTGCTGGGTGCAGTTGCCAACCAAAACCTTCATGGGGTTGGGCAACCAACCATGGTCATTGTTGCAGACAGGTCTATGGCAGCAGAGGCAAAACGCCTGGCCGATTTTCATGCACAAAAAGATGGCCTGACTTCGGTTGTAGTAGCACCCGAACAGATTTACAATGAGTTTTCTTCTGGAACCCAAGATCCCACAGCCATCCGAAATTTCATGAAAATGTTGTACGACCGGGCTGGTACTGATCCTGGTGCCAAGCCCAAGTATTTATTGCTTTTTGGCGGTGCGTCTTATGTTTATAAAGAAAAGAGTGCAGACAGGAAAAACCTTGTACCATCCTACCAAAGCGAGTCGTCCTTAGACCCATTGGCAAGCTATGTAACAGACGACTATTTCGGATATCTTGATGATAACGATGACATCAACCAAAACCTGCCTGCGCCGCTGCTTGACCTTGGCATTGGCAGAATTCCTGCAAGAACGATTTTGCAGGCCAGGCAAGCCATCGACAAAATAATCCAATACCATGGCAAGGCTTCATTGGGGTCCTGGAGGAATGACATCACCTTGGTGGCGGATGATGAGGACTATAATATTCACCTGAATGACGCAGAATACCATGCTTCATTGATTGTTAAGGAATCGCCGGTTTGGAACCTGAAGAAAATTTATCTTGATGCATTCAAACAGGAAAGTGGAACCGGAGGCAGCAGATACCCAGAAGTGAATGCTGCGATTTCAAGAAAAATCAATGAGGGTACCTTGATCTGGAACTACAGTGGACACGGCAGCAGCAGCAGGCTTGCCCAGGAAGCCATTTTAGACAAGGCAATGGTGGGCTCCTGGGAAAATGCCAGCAGGCTTCCGCTTGTCATTACGGCCACCTGTGATTTTGCGCCATTCGATGATCCCTCACAGTTTTCGATTGGGGAAGATTTATTTGTGGGCAGGAGCAATGGCGCCATAGGCCTGATGACCACCACAAGATTGGTTTTTGCTTCGAGCAACCGCATCATCAACAACCATTTTTTCAAATACCTCCTGAAAAGGGACAATACCAATAAATACCCCAGGTTGGGAACTGCATTGATGGATTCCAAAAATTTTACGGTTGTCAACTCCGGGGATTATATCAATGCAAGAAAATTTACCATGCTCGGAGATCCTGCCATGAAACTGGCCATGCCGGAATATGCTGTCAGGACGACAACCATCAATGGAAGGCCCATTACCAAGGGGTCTGATACCCTTCGCTCCCTCAACCGCTACACCATTGAAGGGGAATTGATTACACCTGCCGGGCTGCTGGCCTCCGACTTCAATGGAGATGTGTATCCTGAAATATTTGACAAGCCTACCATTCTCAAAACCCTGGGAAACGATCCGCAGAGCAGGATTGTGAGCTTCAATTCTCTGCAAAATCTTTTGTACAAAGGGAAGGTCAGTGCCACAAATGGAAAATTCAGTTTCAGTTTTATCGTTCCCAAAGACATCAATTTCCAGTTTGGGCAGGCAAGGATAAGTTACTATGCCGACAATGGAACCTATGATGCACAAGGGATCGATGAAAACCTTGTTGTGGGTGGATTGGGGAATCAGGTTGCCAACGACAATGCAGGTCCTGCTGTTATGGGGTATCTGAACAATGTTCAATTCATCAACGGAAGCATTGTTAATGAAACCCCGTTGTTGCTGGTTCAATTGGCAGACCCATCAGGCATCAACCTTTCCGGCAGTGGCATCGGGCATGAAATTACCGCCGTAATTGATGGGAACTACCGGGAAATCATTGTGCTGAATGATTATTTTAAAGCAGCTTCTATGGCTGCATTAAACGGAACCATCCAGTTCAGGCTTCCACAACTTTCAGAAGGGAATCACAAAATTCTGTTGAAAGCCTGGGATGTTTTCAACAATTCCAGCGAATACATGCTACTGTGTAAGGTCATTAAGCAAGACACTGTAAAGGTTACCCGGCTTTTTAATTATCCCAATCCCGTATACAATTCAACCCTGTTTTCTTTCAGCCTGGAAGGGCCTTATGCTGGTGCCAGGGCAGATCTAAAGATCTTAACAGTTGAAGGTCAAGCAGTAAGAACATTATCCAAGGCAATAAATGAAGCAGGATTGCGTTCTATCGAGATTGAATGGAATGGCAGGGATGAGAAAGGCAACAGATTGGGCAGGGGAGTGTACATCTATCAACTGACCATCATGAGCAAGACCGGAAAGTTAACACGGAAGGTGCAAAAACTCATTATCCTTTAAACCTAAATTCCTTAATTTAGCCAAATATGAAAAGAATTGTCAGGAATCTAATCGGTGTTGTTGTCTTGTTGTTGACCGCAACACATTCATTTTCTCAAACCAGCAGCATCAATGTGGTAACTTCTGCAGTCCCTTTTCTCAGGATCTCTCCTGATGCAAGGGCAGGTGGAATGGGTGATCTTGGGGTGGCCACTTCGCCAGATGCCAACTCACAGTTTTACAATGTTGCAAAATATGCTTTTGCCAAAAGCCCTTCAGGCCTGGCCATGACCTATACCCCTTGGTTAAAAGACCTTGGTCTCAATGATGTTTACCTTGC
>CAILKQ010000064.1 GCA_903834825.1 uncultured bacterium
TGAACTATGGTATTACTTCTATCCCTGCCATTCTTTTCATTAAAAATGGCCAGGTGGTGGACAAGCTTGTAGGTGCACAGCCCAAACACAGTTTTATTAAGCGGATTGAATCTCACCTATAACCCGCAATTGTATTAATTTTGAAACCGTCACCTAGTGGCGGTTTTTTTATTCTCCATGGCAACCATTCGCAAGCAGAGCATTTATTCATCCATTTATATCTACGCAGGCTTTGCGATTGGAGCCTTTAATGTATTGTTCCTTTTCCCAAAATTCTTTACGCCAGAAGAATTTGGCCTTACCAGGATCCTGATGGACATTGCATTGATCCTTTCCATGATCTGCACAGCAGGTACTATTCCAGTAGCACTGAAATTTTTCCCTTTCTACAAACACTATCTGCCAAAAGAGAAAAATGAGCTAATCACTTTGGTTTTGATGATTGGAACTTTGATGTGCGTGCTACTTTATCTTACATTCCCGCTCATCGAACCGATAGCCCTGAGAAAATTCGCTGACCGCTCCCCTATCTTGTCTCATCATCTCAGACTTGTGATCCCCTTGACCATTTCTTTGGTGGCACTTTCGATGCTCGAAATATTTGCATGGATTATTGGCAAAACCATTTTGGCCAATTTTTTAAAGGAATTCATGTTTAGGATCGTTGTTCTGCTGGTAATGCTGGCTTGGATATTCGGCATTATAAAAGAATACGCTGTTTTCATTGAAATCTATGCCTATCTCTATTTCATCCCTGTTGTGATCCTGTCTTGGGTAATTGTTAGGAGTCAAGTTTTTAAACTGGTCTTAAAAAAAAGTACTGTCACCAGAAAGCTTTCCGGAGCAATGGTCAAATTCGGCGGCGCCTACTTCCTGGGCAACATCCTGAACGTTGTGGCCAAGACCAATGATACCATCATCATTGCATCACAATCTACTGGTGGACTGGCAGATGCAGCCATCTTTACGATTGCTACCTATTTGATTACGGTGATGGATGTTCCACAACGAAGCATGGTATCAGCAGCACTCCCACAAATTGCCCAGGCCTGGAAAGACAAAGACATAGCAAAACTGGACAGGCTTTACAAAAAAACAGCCTTGAATTTGCTGGTGATTGCCGCTGGAATTCTAGGATTGGTCATCTTGAATATCCCCGCTTTTATTCAAGTACTTGGCCCCGCCTATACAGGCATGACCATGCTGATGTTCATTTTGGGTATCAGCAAATTGATTGATCTCGGAACAGGCATGAATGGTCATATTTTACAACTCTCAAAACATTGGAAGATTGACCTTTTCACCAACATGTTCTTTGTGGTGATTTCCATCATCCTCAACTATTGGCTTACCCGTACTTATGGTATCTTGGGAACTGCTATCGGAAGCCTCATTGCCATCATACTGTTCAACTTCATCCGCTTTTATTATATCAAAAAGATCTATGGTTTACAACCATTTTCCTGGAGAAATGGGGTTACGCTGCTTGTAGCAGGTGCGCTGACATTTGCTTTGTACAGCATAGCATTCCATGATTTCATTTGGGTCAACCTGGCCATCAAATCGATATTGTATATTCTCGCCTTTTCATTCATCGTCATCCGCTTCAATGTTTCTCCAGACATTACTGAGCTTTATAACATGACCAGGAGCAGGGTTATGCGACGGGGGTCTTGATTATTATTGTATATTGCCCATTAAACCAAACTGACATAGCTATGATGTGGGAAAACCTGAGCCGTGGATTGCTGGGAATGTTGTTCTTGATTGGCCTTTGCTATGTATTGAGCAACAACAGAAAAGCCATCAACTGGAAGTTGGTATCCATGGGTATCATCGCCCAGATTGGCTTTGCCATTGGCGTGCTGTCAAAGGGAAAATATAATTTCTTCAGGATCATTATCCAGTGGTTTTCCGACAAGTTTGTGGAGATCATCAACCTTGCACACAAAGGAATTGAATTCATGTTTGGCAACCTGGCGGATGCCTCTGGAAGCTGGGGATATACTTTTGCCATACAAGCACTACCCAACATCATTTTCTTCGCAGCCCTTTCCTCCTTGTTCTATTATTTGGGCATCCTTCAAAAAATCGTTTATTTCTTTGCCCTGATGTTGAGCAAGCTCAAGGTTTCAGGAGCAGAAAGTGTATCAACTGCAGCCAATATCTTCCTGGGCCAGACTGAAGCACCCCTCATGGTCAGGCCGTTTCTGGAAAAAATGAACAAGAGCGAAATCCTCTGCATCATGGTTGGCGGTATGGCCAATACGGCAGGATCAGTACTTGCCGCTTATGTTGGCTTTCTTGGCGGCAATGACCCCGTACAACAACATTTCTTCGCCTTGCACCTGTTGAGCCAATCCATCATGAGTGCACCTGCTGCAATTGTCTGTTCAAAAATTCTTTTTCCCCAGACAGAGAAAATAGATGAGCGCATTATCGTATCCAAAGAGAAATTCGGAGAAAATGCCCTGGATGCGATTTCATTGGGAACCACAGACGGGCTGAAACTTGCGGTCAATGTAGGCGCCATCCTGATTGTTTTCACGGCCCTGATGTATGTGCTTAATTGGGTGCTGGGTTCTGTAGGATACTATACAGGCATCAACAGCCTGGTAGCCAATTTTAGCAAAGGCAGGTACGACGCATTATCATTTCAAATGATTTTGGGCTATCTCTTCGCCCCAGTTGCTTGGTTGATTGGTGTCAATGATCGAGACATGGTGTCTGTAGGTCAACTGCTGGGTGAAAAAACAATCATCAATGAATTTCAGGCCTACATCACCTTTGGAAAAATGAAAGCACAGAACCTGATTACAGACCCCAAATCCATCCTCATCACCACGTATGCCTTGTGTGGATTTGCCAATATTGCCTCCATCGGTATTCAGATTGGGGGAATCAGCCAGTTGGCACCCGGGCAAAGGAAGAACCTGACCGAGTTGGGCTTCAAGGCCCTTATTGGCGGAACCATCGCTTGTCTGATGTGTGCATGCATTGCAGGCGCACTTGGATAGCACCATTTCATTTTAAAGGAACATTTGCTTTTTTGGGTATAACTTTATCCCTGCCTGAATGTTAGGTATCCTATGGCATTGGTTGGAAAAAGACCCATATCAGCAATCATCATTCTCTTTCTGGCTATTCAGTCTCAAGGGCAGCAATCCATTGAGGTCATCCAAGGGCAACGTACAGCCATTACAATACCCATCAAATCATGGAAGGCAGACAGTGCAGACCCTGTGCTGAAGATCAAAACCAGGGATGAAAAAGGACTGGTCCATGCCCAAGACCTGGAACCATTGGTGTTCACGCAATATGGCTCAAAAACCAGGCAAGAAGACATGCTTTGGCAAAAGGATGGAAGGGGATTTCAAAAACCCCAACTGTCCAACATGAGAAATGCACCCATGAACCTGATCCCCCTGGAGAGAAATGGTGGTTATGTTGACAAGGCGCTGGATGGACAAGGGTTCAGCAACATCAATCCAGCAGACCCCAGCATTGCAGTAGGCCCAAACCATATCATCCAGATGATCAATGGAAACAATGGCAGTGCACTGTTCAGCATATACGACAAAGCAGGAAATACTGTTTTCCCTCAAACCTATATGGACCAATTGCCAGGAAGCAGTTATAACGGCGGCGGTGATTGCATTGCCTGGTATGACCAGCTTAGCGACAGGTTTATCATGTCAGAATTTGGAGACAGTTCCAAGACCGGCATCAAAATGAACAGCCTGATCATGGCGGTATCTGCCAGCAACGACCCCACTGGTGCATGGTTCATCTATGAATTTTATTGTGACCCTTTTTTCCCAGACTACCCCAAGTATGGCAACTGGCATGATGCATGGTATGGCGTTACCAGGGATTTTTCGGATCAATATTTGGGTAATTCTATTTGGGCCTTTGATAAAAATAAGATGATCAGCGGTGCAGCCAATCCCACTGTACAACGCCTGAGATTAACGGACCCCGACAACAAGTTCAATGCACTGGTGCCAGTAACGCTCACAGGAAACAATTCTCCCCTGTTGGGTACACCCAGTTTGTTTTTATATTACAATGATGATGTGTTGACCGCCTCACCATCTGATGCAGACAGCATTGGCTTGATCAGTTTTAAAGTTGACTTTACAGACCCTTCAAAATCATTGGTCAAAACTGAAAAGAATTTTGCCGTTGCAGCATTCAACAGCATTGTTTGCAACAGCAGGAATTGTGCCAGTTCTCCAGGCGCCCAAGGCTATGATGTGGTAAGCAATAGGATCATGCACAAGCCTGGTTTCAAGAATTTTGGCACCCATCAATCCATTGTTGCCAACCATACCGTAGATGTGAATGGCAATGGCCTTGCGGGGATCCGGTGGTATGAGTTGCGCCATACAACCGGATGGAACCTCTATCAACAAGGCAGCTATGCACCACAGGCCCAGTCAAACTGCAACCCCAACACCCTGCTCCACAGGTTCATGGGATCGATCATGCAAAATGGAAAAGGACAAATAGCTTTGGCCTATAATTTCAGCAGCAAAACAGATTTTGCATCCATCGCTTTTACAGGGAGGAACCAGCATGATCCTTTGAACCAGATGGCCTATGAAGAGACCATCATCAAAAAAGGAACGGGATATGGCACCAATGCAAACCGGTGGGGAGACTACAACGACATGGTGCCTGACCCAGCTAATGATTCCGTTTTTTGGTTTACCGGGATGATCGGGAACACTGCCAATACCTGGAGTACATCCCTATCGTCATTCTACTTGAGAAACAATCCCCAAACAGATGCCAAGCTTTCCAGCATCGTTTATCCGAATGCCTGTGAACCCATTTGTGCAAGCATTTTTCAACCCAAAATTAACATTAGAAACAATGGAACTGATGTATTGAAATCAGTAAGGATTACTGTTTTGCTGAATGATATCAACATCAGCGAGGAGTTGTGGACAGGCAATCTGGCGTATGCAGAGGAAATAATGGTAACGCTAAAAACATTGACCATTCCTCAAGGAAAAACGGCACTTAAAATCATGCTTACACTGCCCAATGAAAAAGCAGATGAAGTGCCTGGCAATGACAGCGCCAATATAGCCGTTGAGCTACAACCCATACAAATATTGCCCATTGTTGAAACAGCAGAATCGGGTTCCATGCCTCCCATCGGATGGTCCTTTCAGACCAATGGAAGCAGCACTTTGGGCTGGAAGAACACCAACAAGGCTTCCTATGAAGGCAGCAGGTCGTTGGTTTTTGACAATTTTAACAACGATGAAAAAAGGAAAACCGCAGACCTGCTGACCCCTAAAGTCAATACCTCCATGTATGATTCCTTGTCAATGGAATTCATGCTGGCCGCCGCTTTGTATGATGCGATCAACCTTGATACGCTGGAAATCATGGTCAGTCCTGACTGTGGAAAATCATTCAATACGGTATATAAAAAATGGGGAACTGCACTGAGCACCAAAGCAGGATTTACTGCCACTGAATTTATTCCTGTCAAAAGCGACTGGAGAAAAGAAACAATTGACCTCAGCAAATTCAAAGGAAATGATATCCAAATCAGGATACGTGGTACAAACCAGTATGGCAACAATATCTACCTTGACAACATCAACCTCACCGGTTTCAATTTTCCTTCAGCAGATGTAAAAGTGGACTCAATTGATACCCCACCTCTGGTTGGATGTGAGCCGTCTATCGCTCCCATCGCCCGATTTACCAGCTTCGGAAAGGATACACTGAAAACCCTTGACCTACAACTATGGATTAATGGAACGATGGTGGAAACAAAAAAATGGACAGGGACCCTTATCAGAAACAAGACTGCCAGTATGCCCTTTGCTTCATTATCCATCCTGCAAGGAATAAGCAACATCAAGATTATAACCAACAATCCCAATGGTCAGATGGATCAAAACAAATCGAATGATACAGCCATTGCTGTTCATCATTCTTTGAAAGCCATAAAGATGCCATTCAAAGAAAGCTTCAGTGCTTTGAACCAATGGCCCATCTATCCAATTCATGGCAGCGATAAATGGCAAAATGCTTTTTCTTCATCAGCCATGGTTGCAAGAAATTTCCAAAGACCATCCTATATCAGTGGGATGATATCGCCCCTTGTAACCAGAGGCAATCCAGATTCTGTATTCCTTGATTTTGACCTTGCTGCCAATACTCCGATTGTTTCAAAACCTGATACCCTTGAGATAGCCATCTCCTGGGACTGTGGTAAAAACTGGCAGTCCATGTATAAAAAATGGGGACCAACGCTGTCTACTGCAGATAGGAATACCTCCGCTTCTTTTGAGCCCTTGAATGCGACAGAATGGAGAAAAGAACATCTTGACCTGACGGGCATCGTAGAGGGTAAGAATGCCTTTATGGCGCGTTTCGTCAACATTGGCAATGGCAACAACAATATTTACATAGACAATGTACACATCAGCTCCATAACCCTGCCTCAACGGTTGAAAGAACAGGGATACCTGCTCTACCCAAACCCTGCATCAACCAACACTGCTATTCAGTTTTTTCCAGCAGTGAACAACCTGAAGTCCATCCAGTTATCAGATGCAAAAGGTGGTGTCGTTTTATCTTATCAGTACAAAACCGGACAGTCAGTTAATTTGCAACAAATCAACTTGGCCGGATTTCCAGCAGGAATTTATTTCCTGAACATCCAATTCACGGACAAGTCGATCACTGAAAAATTAATAAAGGTGGTCCAATAATGGCTGAGGGTTGAACAGGTTTAGGTCAGACCGAAATCAGCGTGTATTTTTGCACAAAGAAGCTACAATGAATGGATCTATCTCGAGCCTGATTGATTTGCCAGGGCTTGACCCTGCCTTCAAAACAATTGCATCCAAAATTGACAACAGGCAAAGGATCAATCCTGAAGAAGGCCTGTTGCTTTTTGAGAAAGGTTCATTGGCCATGTTGGGCACAATGGCCAACTTCATCCGTGAAAGAGCACATGGACACAATACCTATTTCAACAGAAATTTTCATATTGAACCGACCAATGTCTGTGTTTTTTCCTGCAAGTTCTGTTCCTACTCCAAGCTGTATTCGAAGCGTGAAGAAGGATGGGAACTGAGCATCGATCAAATGATGGACAAAGTGAAGGCTTATGATGGCCAACCCATTACTGAAGTGCATATTGTAGGCGGCGTACATCCCAAAATGGATATCTATTTTTTTGAAGAACTGATCAAAAAAATCAGGGCTCACCGACCAGACCTGCACATCAAGGGCTTTACAGCAGTAGAGCTGGACTATATGTTCAGGAAAGCCAAACTCAGCAGAACAGATGGCATGAAATTGTTGCATGAAGCAGGACTGGATTCACTTCCAGGGGGTGGTGCAGAAATTTTTGACACTGCAGTGAGGGAACAAATCTGCGCAGATAAAGTAGATGCAGCAGGCTGGCTTGATATCCATGCCATTGCACACAGGCTGGGAATGCATACCAATGCCACCATGTTGTACGGGCATGTGGAATCATATGAACACAGGATTGACCACATGGAAAGACTGCGCACCCTGCAAGATGAAACCAAAGGCTTCAATACCTTCATTCCATTGAAGTTTAGGAATTTTGACAATGATATGAGCCATATCCCAGAGGTCAGCTCCATTGAAGACATGAAGCTCTATGCCATCGCCAGGATCTACATGGATAATTTTCCACACATCAAAGCCTATTGGCCCATGTTGGGCAGGGAGCAAGCCCAGCTTACCCTTTCCTTTGGTGTAAATGACCTGGATGGCACCATTGATGATTCAACCAAGATCTATTCTATGGCAGGAAGCGAGGAGCAAAATCCTTCGCTTACCACCGATGAACTGGTTGGACTGATCAAACAAGTAGGGCGACAACCAGTGGAACGTGACACGCTGTACAATGTAGTCAATACCTTTTGATCATTGCCCACTAACATTCACTCAAGCTCAGCGGAATCTGCTGCGCCAATCCACCATCGGAAGTTTCTTTGTATTTGGAACTCATGTCTCTTGCTGTTTCCCACATGGTCTTGATGACCGCGTCCAGGGAAACTTTCGCAAAATCCGGAGCGCTTTGTAACGCCAGTTGAGCAGCAGTGATGGCTTTGATCGCACCCATAGAATTCCTTTCAATACAAGGGATCTGCACCAATCCGCCAATAGGATCACAGGTTAATCCCAGGTGGTGCTCCATGGCAATTTCAGCAGCCATCAATACCTGGCGCTGCGTGCCACCAAGGCATTCACAAAGTGCTGCTGCTGCCATGGCACTGGATACACCTATCTCTGCTTGGCATCCTCCCATGGCGGCCGAAATAGTTGCCCCTTTTTTAAAGATGGATCCAATTTCAGAGGCAGTAAGCAGAAATTGAATGACTTTACCTTCAGCATTATCATCACAGAAACTGATGAAATATTGCAGTACTGCAGGAATCACTCCCGCTGCACCGTTGGTGGGGGCTGTAACTACCCGTCCGAATGAGGCATTTTGCTCGTTGACGGCAAGGGCAAAACAGCTGACCCAATCGATGGTATAGCGAAAATCCTTACCGCCCTTTGCAATGGCAGCCTGCCACTCCTGGTGATTCTGATAAAGCATTGATCCTATCAAACGGTGGTTAAGGTCTTTAGCCCTTCTCCTTACATGCAAGCCTCCAGGAAGAATGCCCTCAGTATTACAACCCTTGTAAATGGATTGCTTCATGACAGACCATATGTGGAGGATCCCCTCTTTGGTTTCTGCCTCTGTTCGCCAGCTCGTTTCATTCTCCAAAACAATCTCACTCACTGACATTCCCGTTTTCATGCACCAGTGCAAAAGGTCTTTGGCTGTATTGATGGGAAACGGAAGTTCGGTTTGTGCACTGGTATCTGGTTGCTGATTTTCCTGTTCAATGAATCCTCCACCCACAGAATAATAGGTTTGGGCAACATGCTCTCCATTATCCATCTCGGCCAGAAAACTCAGGCCGTTGGGATGATACGGCATGGATTCTGTTGTCAAAAATTCAATATCCATTTTGGGATCAAACTGTATCTCATGAAAACCGCCAAGGACAAGTCTTTTCCTTGTAGCGATACCCCTGATTGTTTCGTCAATTATCTCCACATCAAAACTAACCGGATCTTCACCTGAAAGGCCCAGCTGTACTGCAATATCTGTTCCATGCCCCTTTCCTGTCTTGGCCAAAGAACCATATAAAATGATGCGAACGGATCTGACCTTTAACATCAATTTTTGCTCAATCAGGAATTGACAAAACTGCCTTCCAGCCTTCCATGGACCAAGTGTATGAGAGCTGGAAGGTCCAACCCCAATTTTAAACATGTCAAAAACTGATATGGAATGGTGCATCTATGAAAGAATTATTCCTTAATTTCAACAACAAATTAGGACAAAATGAAATTCTTTTCACTATTGGTTTTGACATTATGTATTTCAGCAATAAATGCACAAGACAAGAAAACAAATGACGAGATTTTGGGGGTTTGGATGACCGGGTCAGGAAATGCAAAAGTAGAAATTTTTAAAAAGGGGTCAAGCTACCAGGGTAAAATTGTATGGCTGGTAGAACCCATCAATCCGGCAAATGGAAAACCCAAAACGGACATAAACCATCCTGACAAAGCCCAACACAACCGTCCGGTGATGGGCTTGATCAACCTCTGGGGTTTTGCATACAAAGGAGACAATACATGGGAAGGTGGACATATCTACGACCCCAAAAATGGCAAAGAGTACAAATGTGTCATCACCATGAAAGACAAAAACAACCTCAATGTTCGTGGTTTTGTGGGCATCACCCTCATTGGAAGAAATGATGCTTGGACCAGGACCAAGCCCTGATTAACCTACTGAAACAAGGGTAATTTCAAAAATCAAGGCAGCGTTGCCAGGAATGGAACCTTGTCCATAAGGTCCATATCCAAGTGAAGCGGGCAAATAAAGGATTATTTTTCCACCTGGCTTAATCAAGGGCAGCCCTACTTGCCAGCCAGGAATCAACTGATTGAGCGTAAATGTAACTGGCGAGCCAGCTTCATGATTGGAAGTGGTACCAGTTTGATCAAACACCTTACCATTGGTTAGGTATCCTTTGTAGAACAAGGTTACTTTAGAAGTCAGGGTTGGGGCAGTACCTGTACCTGCACTTACAATCTTGTAAGAAAATCCACGAGGATCTTCCGTTGCACTGCTCTTTAATCCGGTTCTGGTCAAATAATCTCCAATCGTTTCCAATTTTTCTTCTTTTTTACATCCTGAAAATAACATCACAATTCCAGCTACTAAAACCAACCCTAAATTTCTCATATGTTTCTGTATTGAGTGACAAATATCGTAAAAAACAGGCAACTATCCCTTCTTCTCTCTTGCTTTCAATTCCAGGTATTGTTGTTCCAGTTTTTCCCAGCGAAAACGCCTGTTCAACAGCGCAGTGAAGACAGCTATCAAGAGGGCAGCTACGATCAATACCATCGGGTTGAACTGGCTCAGCCCTACCGCATCTGCCCTCTTGTACCAGAACCTTCCCAAAAGAAAGTTTACAATGATGGGCATTGCAAAAAGAATTCCCAATGGGAGTCCGAGCATCAACTGGTTCAAAACCTTTTTCTGATTATCCCGGTTTTGCTCCCAGTACTCCATAAATTTCGTCTCGTCGGCTGAATATGACATAAATAATATCTAAATTACGATAATATGTGCTGTTGATACTGTGGATGAGATTTTTTCACGAATAAAAACATTCATGAATCCCAAAACCAAGCGACTGTTTTTTCTTTTTGTCATTGTCAGTATCGCAGAAATCGTAATGATTTCCACCGGAAATGAAACGTTAAGACTTCTTACCAAACCCCTGATCATCGCATCCCTTGCAGCCATCTACCTGACCGCTGTTTCTACCCCAAAAAAACTTTATAAAGACGCCGTTCTGATGGGCCTTTTTTTCTCTTGGATCGGCGATATTTTACTACAGAATGATGGTTATTTTATACCAGGACTCATGGCCTTCCTGACAGCCCATATTTTTTATATTTTCTTTTTCGCTTCCACACAATCAGGCAATACTTCATTCTTTAAGTTAAGGCCTGTCATGCTCATTGCAGTCATCGCGTATTTGATTGAGCTGATGCACCTTTTGTGGCCGCATTTGGGCGGCATGAAAATACCTGTTTTAATATACGGGATAACCATCAGCACCATGCTCTCCGCCGCTTTTTGGCAGTACCAAAAGCTCGATAACACCACTGCCCTTTACCTTATCATTGGGGCAGGATTCTTTGTTGCTTCTGATTCTATTTTGGCCTTGAACAAATTCAAGAAACAATTTGATTGGGCAGGAATCTGTATCATGTCTACCTATATTCTTGCACAACTGTTCATCGTGCTGGGCGCAATCCGTTACAGAAATATTCCTCAAGAACAACAATAACTTCCTTTAACGAGAAAGTCCCGCCGAGGCGGGACTTTCTTATTTTCAGTAAGACTGGTATTAATAATCCATACCGCCCATTCCTGGCGCGCCATGTGAATGACCACCTCCACCTTCTTCCCTTTTCGGTTTGTCGGCGATTACACACTCAGTGGTAAGCAACATGCCTGCGATAGATGCAGCGTTTTCAAGGGCAACACGGGCAACTTTGGTAGGATCAATGACTCCAGCAGCAAGCAATTTCTCATACTTGTCTGTACGGGCATTGTAACCAAAATCTCCTTTTCCTTCCCTTACTTTCTGGATAACAATAGATCCTTCAACACCAGCATTATAAACGATTGTGCGAAGAGGTGCCTCAAGTGCACGGCGAACAATGGCTATACCAGTTGTTTCATCTTCGTTCAATCCTTTTTTCTTGTCCAGTGCATCGATGGCGCGGATAAATGCGATACCACCACCAGGTACAATTCCTTCTTCAACAGCAGCACGTGTTGCATGAAGTGCATCGTCTACACGATCTTTCTTCTCCTTCATTTCAACTTCTGTAGCTGCACCAATATTCAGTACGGCAACACCGCCACTGAGTTTGGCCAAACGCTCCTGAAGTTTTTCCTTATCGTAATCTGAAGTGGTTGATTCGATTTGTGATTTGATTTGTGCGATACGGGCATTGATTTCATCTTTTTTGCCCTTTCCGCCAACAACGATGGTATTGTCCTTGTCGATGGTTACACGCTCAGCACGTCCTAGGTAGGTAAGGTCAGCATTTTCCAATTTGAAACCTTGGTCTTCGCTGATAACGATTCCTTTGGTAAGGATGGCGATATCCTGAAGCATTTCCTTTCTGCGGTCGCCAAAGCCTGGAGCCTTAACAGCAGCCACTTTCAGGGTTCCACGGAGTTTGTTTACTACGAGGGTTGCCATTGCTTCGCCTTCAAGGTCTTCAGCAATGATCAGCAAAGGAGCACCTTGCTGGGCAACTTTCTCAAGGATGTGGAGAATATCTTTCATGGCAGAGATCTTCTTGTCGTAGATCAGGATGAAAGGATTCTGAAGTTCACACTCCATTTTGTCAGCATTGGTAACGAAGTATGGAGAAATATATCCCCTGTCGAACTGCATACCTTCAACAATATCGATAGACGTTTCAGTTCCTTTTGCTTCTTCAACAGTGATTACACCATCTTTACCTACTTTCAGCATGGCTTCTGCAATCAGCTTTCCGATTTCAACATCATTGTTGGCTGAAATTGAAGCCACCTGTTGAATCTTCTTGATGTCGTTTCCAACAGTTTGTGATTGTGCGTTAAGGTTGGCCACAATTATGGTTACAGCCTTGTCAATACCTCTCTTGATATCCATTGGATTGGCACCAGCAGCAACGTTCTTCAAACCTTCAGTGATGATGGCCTGGGCAAGTACCGTTGCAGTGGTGGTTCCATCTCCAGCTACATCAGCTGTTTTTGAAGCCACTTCCTTCACCATTTGTGCACCCATGTTCTCAATGGGATCTTCCAATTCAATTTCCTTGGCAACAGTAACACCATCCTTTGTAACGGCAGGTGCACCAAATTTCTTCTCGATAACTACATTACGTCCTTTAGGACCCAAGGTAACCTTCACCGCTTCTGCAAGGGTATCAACCCCTTTCTTCATTTTGTTGCGGGCTTCCAGATTAAAAAATATTTGCTTTGACATATGATTCTTTTTAAAAGTTTTAGCGGAGATTAAACAATTGCGAGGATATCAGATTCCCTCATGATCAAATAATCGTGCCCTTCGATGGTGATCTCTGTGCCGGAATACTTTCCGTAAAGGACAGTGTCTCCTGTTTTTACAGTCATCGGCTCATCCTTTTTCCCGGGGCCTGCTGCAACAACTGATCCTCTCTGGGGTTTTTCTTTCGCTGTGTCAGGGATGATGATTCCACCTGCAGTCTTCTCTTCAGCAGGAGCAGGTTTCACGATTACCCTGTCATGCAATGGGGTAATGCTTAACTTCTTAGCCATAGCTTTTGGTTTTAATTTTAAATGAATGAATTAATTGTGGGTTGGCGGTTTAATGCTTTCCCTCTTAGACTCTATTAACGAATTCCGTACCAAGAATGATGGCTTGCAAAAATGGCAGATTCCATCAATACTACAGTGGAGAAGTCAATGAATGGCAGCAAAAATAGGCATTCGGTATGTCAAATTTTCATCTTGATGAGAAAATATGCCTCTTAATACGTAAAAAGCTATATTTGCAACCCCAAACAGCTCTTTAAATGATCAGTCGCAGAAATATCAGGGTTAAGGTGATGCAGTGTCTTTATTCAACTGAAGCTGATGCAACCATGGTCTCAGAAGACAATGCAGTATCGTTGTTGAAGAAATACCTGGATGAAACAGCTGATCTGTTCACTTTTGCCATTTTTTTGGTAACGGAAGTGGCCAGGTATGCCGAGAAGGATTCCCTCCACCGTGCATCAAAGCACCTTCCAACAGAGGCTGACCTCAATGTAAACACCAAACTGGCAGGGAATACCACCCTTTGGAAAATCCTTGAATCCAAAGGATTTCAACCAGCCATCAAGGAGAGAAAGCTGGAACACCTGATGGACCAGGAAATCGTCCGTAAAATCTACCTCAAGCTTACTGAGGCAGAAATGTATCAGTCCTATATTGCCCTGGAAAGCCGTGACGTTAAAACGGAGAAAGACCTGCTCAGCTTCATCTTCACCGACCTGATCATGGCTGACGAGAACATCACTGCTTTTCTTGAAGATCATTTCGTTCAGTGGGATGATGATGCTGAAATGATCTACCAAATGGTACTCAATTTCCTCAGCAAACCTGGTTCTTATGCATTCAATGAAATTGTAGGACCAGAAAAAACCCGTTACGCCATAACCCTGCTCAAAACTTCCATTGAAAAGAAAGACTTTACCATGGAAATAATCAAGCCCAAACTGAAAAACTGGGATGCAGACCGTATTGCTGTATTGGACATGATCATGATCCGGATGGGTGTCTGCGAACTGCTTTTCTTTGAAACCATTCCTGCAAAAGTGACCATCAATGAATACATTGATGTTGCCAAGGGTTATAGCACGCCGCAAAGTGGCCAGTTTGTCAATGGAATTCTTGATGGCATACACAAGGATTTGTTGCAGGATGGGAAACTTAAGAAAGTAGACTTCAAAAAACAAGGCTAAATTCCTATTTTTGGCATCTCAAAATGAAAGAATGAAATCCCCCGCTATCATTTTCACACTTTTTATCATCGCTGCGGCAGCCATTATTGTTGTCAACAAAAAGACCCCTCCTCCAACGAGAAGGTCAGTGGTACAAAAAGCCATCACTTTTGAACCCGGAACACCCCTTACCTCCATTCTTTTAATTGACTCGGTCCAAAACCTGGGTAAAGTAAAAGATGGCGAAAAAATCAATATCGCTTTCCATTTTACCAATACTGGCAATGAAATGCTGATCATCAAAGATGTTTCAGCCTCCTGTGGTTGCACGGTCCCTGAAAAACCAGAAGCACCCATTGCTCCCGGAAAGTCTGGCATCATCAAGGCTACTTTCGATAGCAAGAGCCGCGTTGGAATGAACCACAAAGTGCTTTCTGTCTATGCCAATACCCAACAGACCAAACACGACCTGGTTTTTGATGTGGAAGTCATCCCAGCCAACTGATCAATCAATAAACAAAACAAATATGATGAATTCAATCCTCTTGCAAGCTGCCCCTAACGCAGGCTACATGCAACTTGTGCTTCTTGGAGGCATGGTTGTTGTTTTCTATTTTTTCATGATTCGCCCACAAGCCCAAAAAGCAAAAAAAGCCAAAAAATTCCAGGAAGATCTGCAAAAAGGTGACAAGATTGTTACCATCGCAGGAATCCATGGCAACGTCAATAAAGTGAATGATGACAATACCATTCAAATCGAAGTCAGTCCTGGTTCTTTCATGAAGATTGAAAAATCAGCGATCAGCATGGAATGGAGCGATCAGCTGAAGAAAGCTGCAGTCACCAAATAATTCAAACCATTGATGAAAAGGCCTGGACTTTGTTCCGGGCTTTTTTATTTACATTTGGTCATGCTTAAGGTTGGACTTACAGGCGGCATTGGCGCTGGAAAATCTACAGTCGCCCATATCTTTAAAATATTGGGTATCCCGGTATACCATGCAGACCAGGAATCAAAAAGGTTGATGCAAACCAATCCTTCACTGGTTGAGAAAATCAAGCTTGCTTTTTCTGAAAAGGCATACGCTGAAGGAATCCTTGACCGAAAATTCCTTTCTTCCCTTGTATTCAATGACAAACAAAAACTTGAACTGCTCAACAGCATTGTGCATCCCTTCACCATCAAGGATGGGTTGGAATGGATGAAAAAACAAACAAGTCCTTATGCCATTAAAGAGGCTGCCCTTATTTTCGAATCAGGCAGTCAGGGAGAATTTGATGTCATCATTGGAGTGTTTGCCCCGCCTGCAATGAGAATCCAAAGGACCATCCAACGGGATCAGGTTGAAAGGGAAAAGGTGCTGAACCGCATGGAAAAACAGCTGGATGAAAACATCAAAATGAAACTGTGCGATCATGTATTGATCAACAATGAGCAAACATTGTTGACGCCACAAGTGATTGCACTGCATGAGCAACTGGTGCTGCTTTCTACCGAGATTGAAAAATAAAAATTACACGTCAGCCAATTACCTATCAATCCTAACACTATTGCTAAAACTGTTCCTCTTCGCATCCAATTGGAGCACCAGGAGGTGCAACTGCATGGATGGTTGGCTTTGCTTTTTCTGGAGATTTAAACCGATCAATGGCCAAGCCCAGGTGGGCCTTGTACAGTGGGTCATTGGAAGATTTTACGCTTGCCTCAAGCCATGATTTGAGCTCCGTCAGAACCATGCCAACCCTTGCTTTGGCAGGAAAGGAAAGCTGCTCATCGATACTGGCAGCCAGCAAGTAGGTCAATACCAATTGTTCGGTTTGAAACTGGATGGCTTTTTCAATACCTGCTTTCCTTGCTGCCTTGAAACTGGCATCAATCAATGCATTTGTCATGTCACCAAGTCCATACTGCCCCAGCAATTCATGCTGCACCAAGCGGTTTATTCGCTCAGGGTTAAATAGAAAAGAAAGGGGAAGATCGGCAGCCGCTTCAGCAGGAGCCAGTTGATCAAACGATAATCCTGTTTTCTTTTTAAACAATTCCCTGGTAAATTCATAGCCCGCTGGCCTTGGGGGTATAAGTGCTGAAATGGATTCGGGAATGCTGAGGAATGCAGGATCCAGGCATTTCAAGATGGATGCCATTGCCTTGGATTGAATATCTTTTGATAGCGGAGCAGTGGCCACCTGTCCATCACCTTTCAATGCATAATTGTAATGCATCCCACCGATCAGCTTGGTTGCTGCTTCCACCTGATAGCGGTGGTGAAAATAAACCGGCACCAGCACATCTTCCAGCATGGCCATTGGCATGCCGTTCCTGATGGAATTGATGCCAAACTGCTTCAACGCTGCTGCGCGCATGTTGATCATCTCATCAAGTGTTGCAATGGGTTCTTTGCCATTGTCCCATAAATGTGCCTCAGGATGCAATCCACCAGGAGCCCTGGCATCCCTGTCGCTAATGAATTTCAGCCCTTTCGCGTATGCATCGGTCAGTATCTTATCCAATTCAGCTGCCTCATTTTTACTGTTGCTCAAATCCGCATATCCCCACGCAATCGAGACCTTGTCCCAATCCCCTATCTTCAAATCATAGGCATCGGAAAAATCAAATTCCCCTTTTTTATTGAGCTTTGTCAAGGGATGGGGATAATCCATCACACTTGACCGATCCACTGTACTTGCGGCATAATTGTGCATCAATCCCAAGGTATGGCCGATTTCATGGGCAGACAATTGCTCCAAACGATCCAAAGACATCTTGAGCATGGGATCATCTTTCATGTCTTTTTTCCCAAAAGGGGAAAGCAGGCCTTGTGCAATCATATAATCCTGCCGAACCCTCAGCGAACCCAAGGAAACCTGCCCCTTGATGATTTCTCCAGTTCGTGGATCAACAACACTGGCGCCATAACTCCAACCCCTGGTGGAACGGTGAACCCAATTGATCATGTTGTAGCGAATGTCCATCGGATCGCAGCTGTCTGGAAGGATTTTTACAACAAATGCATCTTTGTAGCCCGCTGCTTCAAATGCCTGATTCCACCAATTACCGCCTTTTAACAGAGCGGTCCTGATGGGTTCAGGTGTTCCATTGTCCAGGTAATAAACGATGGGTTTGACGGGTTCACTGATTTTGGCGGATGGATCTTTCTTGATCAAGCGGTGTCTGTTGATCACATATTTCTCTATAGGGGTTGAAACCGGAGAGCTGTAATCGTAGTAGGAAGAATTGTTGAAACTGGACCTTGGGTCAAATTTTCTTGGTGTATAGTTGCCATCAGGAAGTTGTACAAAAGAATGGTGCATGCGCAAGGTAATGGCCTCTGGAGATGGCACCACAGGCTGGATGAAACTTCCACTCACCCCATCCGCACTTACCAAAGTAATGGTTGCTTCTAACTCTGTATTGTAAGGAAAGTTTTTGCATGAAGGAAAATAAAGGGCTGAACGGTTGGGATCGAGGCTGTAATTTCCCTGTTGCATTTTTTTGATTCTGTTGGCCGCCTGCATGGCATCCCTTGTGAGAAATGCGGTAGCGTCTACCAAAACTGCATCACTTGATTCCGCTTCAACAGTAAAAGCCCAAAGGGTTGATTTTGCAAACGCAAGGTCAACAGCCTCTTTTTCTTTGGCTGATGCTGACAAAGCCCTGTAACCATAATTGGGTTCTACCATCAAAATCTTTTTACCAATGCGAGAAAACTTTACGATCCTCCCTCCGCCCATCAATCCCCTGTCCAACCCGATATCATTGGATCCCAAGCCGGATGGCAAAGACATTGCATACAAGATTTCGGTATCCAACTTGTTGAGCTCAAGCCAAATTTTACCGTTCTGGTCATCTTTGTAGAAAGGGAAATATCCATCTATCCTGGACAATCCCTTTGTCTTTTCAAGAATGGAGGGAAGTGGCTGGGCAAGAGAGATCGATGGCATCAAGATTGCACTAAAAAAAACTGGCTGAAGCAGAAAAAACAAAAATAACTTTCTCATCAATAGTTGTTAAGTAAGTCAAATTACAAAAAATGTTTGTTTTCTTTGTGTAATATCATGAAGATCGAATTCTGGAGCATAGGAAAACAGCACGACCCATCGATCAAGGATGCCATTGAAGACTATAGTGCAAGGATCAAGAAATATGCACCCATCCAATGGGAAATTCTTCCTGTTCCCAAAAACGCAGGAATGCTGAGTGAAAACGACCTCAAAAGACTGGAAGGAAAAATGATCCTTGAATGGCTCGATAAGGAAACCATATTGATCGCTTTGGATGAATATGGAAAGGAAATGGGGTCAGTGGAGTTGGCTGATTTCATGGTGAAAAAAGGAAACATGGGATCAAAAAAACTTGTGTTTCTGATTGGAGGTGCATTCGGACTGGATGAGGCTGTATTGAAAAGGGCTGACCATAAATGGTCACTTTCAAAACTCACATTCCCGCATCAAGTCGTCAGGCTTTTGCTGGCAGAACAAATTTATCGTGCGTACACAATTATAAAAAACGAAAAGTATCACCACAGGTGATCAACATTGAACCATGAGCATAACATTCATCATCATCATCATCACTGCTGCTGTTTCCATCCTGGCCTTCAACCGTGAACAAATGAAGGAGGACCTGCTTTTTTGGCCCTATCAGATCAATCGGGACGGACAGTATTATCGCTTCATCACCAACGGCGTCTTGCATGCAGATGCCATGCACCTGATATTCAACATGGTTTCATTCTACTCCTTTGGCATGGCACTTGAAAACTACCTTTTCAAGGCATTGTTCGGAGAATTGTCAAGGGCGATGCTCGCCATTCTTTATGTAACCGCTATCATTGCTGCAGTCATCCCAGACTTTATAAAATACAAGAACAAATCCTACTACCGTTCTTTGGGTGCCTCCGGTGCCGTATCAGCCATCGTGTTTGCGGCCATCACCATTCAGCCAAACATGCCCATCCAATTCTTCTTCATCCCTTTTAAAATACCAGGATTTGTGTTTGGCATTTGCTTTTTAATCCTTTCAGCCAGCCTGGCCAAGAAAGGTGGAGGAAACATTGGACACAGCGCCCATTTTTGGGGAAGCATGTATGGTATCGTTTTTACTTACCTGGCTGCCAAACTTCTATCCGGAATTGATTTGATCAAGATGTTTATCGATACAACATTCAACTAATCAAGGAGCCTAATCAACATAACATTTTTGGAAGATGGACTGATTTTCACCCGGTCATCGATTCTTCTACCAACCACCCAAATGATTTTCCTGTCTGATTCTATCACCCATTGATTTTCTTTTTCTGCAAGCGATAACTTGAGGTCTGTGAGTAGCTTTGCAACTTTTTTCTTTTTCCGCATGCCCAAAGGATAAAAATAATCTCCCGGCTTCCATGGCCTGAGTATCAGCGGAAATGTAACTACGCGCAAGTCAATCCATGCATGATTTGCACTATCATCCGGCAAGCGATTGCCATCGTATTTTTTGATCTGCAAAAGACTGTTGTTAAATGACACCGATTCAACGCCTTCCTCTATCACGATGATTTCATGTGTATTATCTTCGATTGGATCAATCAGCAACCAATTCCGGTTCCGCAAGACCCTGTGGGTGGTTGAAGAAACTGATTTGCCTGAGATGGCATCAAACAATTTCTTGATTTCAGGAACCTGATGGGTAGAAAAACCAAAATCCCTGAACACCTCAAACATGATGGTATCAATGGGTGACATGGCGCTTAATTTATTCACTGGAATGGCCAGCGATTGGCCCTGTTCCACAATCAAGCCAGACTTGATTTTTTCGATCTGTTTTGTATAGATGATTTCCATTTCTGAAAACCTTTTGGCATTGTCAAGCAGGTTTTGTGTAACTGAAGGAAATATTTTCTCCACCTGTGGAATGACATGGTGCCTAAAATGGTTGCGGGTATAGTTATCCTCAACATTTGAGCTGTCATCGACCCATTTGATGGCATTGGAGTTGGCAAAATCAACAATTTCTGCTCTTGTGGCAAACAACAAAGGCCTGATCACCATCCCTGATTTCACCTGCATGCCGTGCATCCCTGCAATACCTGTTCCCCTGAAAAAATTCATGGCAATGGTTTCCACCTGATCATCAGCATGGTGAGCAGTGAGCAAATACGTGTTTTTATTGGCTTTTTTTCGGACCTCCATCACCTTACCAAACCACTCATACCGGAGGATACGGGCCACTTCCTGGACGCCCTTTCCCATTGTTTTCATTGCTGCTTGGGTATCAAATGATTGAACATGGCAAGGCACATCCATCGAGTGGGCCAATGCACGCACGAAATCCTCATCCCTTTTGCTTTCCTCTCCCCGCAAATTAAAATTACAATGGAGCATTTCAAGATGCGGATTCATTTTTTGTAACAAAGTTGCCAATACCACAGAATCAACACCACCACTGCATGCCAGGAGCAACAAGTCCCCCTCTTGCCATAACATGTTGCTGTTTACATGATCCTGAAAACGGATTTGTAAGCCCATCACTCCAATCTTTTCATTTCTCCTGCTCATTGCTCAAGTTCATCTTTTAACTGTGATAAAGCCCCTTTTAATTCCCTGAGATCATTCCCCGCTTTGACCTTGTCAGCAATGTTGATTCCTTTCTCATAAACCTTCAGTGCATTTTCATGGTCTCCAAGCTGCTCATACAATTTGCCCAAATGGTAATACGTGCCTGAATGGTTTTCATCAGCAGCCAACAGTGAAATCATGGCATCCAATGCGTCAGGATATTGGCCAAGCTTGACCAGTTCCATGGCAAGGGCATGCCGACTGAACATATCTGCCGGATATGTATCGATAAATGCTTTTAGCCTTGAAATACGGTCCATTGTATAAAAAGTTAATCCAGATGATGCCAATACAAAAATAGCCTTCATGGAGAACAACACGAAATTTGACCTGGATATTGGCACTGATCATGCATTCCCATGAGGTTTGGCATGCCAAAGTTCAATCCTGCGGTGAAGGAATTGGAATAATTTTACCTTAAATTTGTCTCGGATATGAGAAAGATAGAATTGGAAATCGTTGCACTCTCCCACTCCATCACACAAAGCAATTCATATGCTGTTGTGTTGGGGGAAGTAAATGGACTCAGGAGACTCCCAATCGTGATTGGTGGTTTTGAGGCCCAGGCGATTGCTGTTGCCCTTGAAAAAATGAAGCCTACCAGGCCACTCACGCATGATTTGATGAAAAATTTTATGCTGGCTTTCAATGTTGACTTGCACGAGGTGATCATATCAGATCTTCAAGAGGGTATTTTTTATTCAAAACTCCTTTGTAGCACTGAGGCAGATACGGTGGAGATAGACTCACGTACCTCCGATGCATTGGCCATGGCCGTAAGGTTTGGATGCCCCATTTATATCTATGAAACCATCTTTGATGTGGCTGGCGTAGAAAATCCTGAACAGAGTGCACCTGCCACAGCAGTTAAATCAATTGCAGCTGAAGGCAATAGCAATATAGACATCAAAAGCCTGGGGCTGGATGAGCTGCATACCCTATTGCATGAAGTATTGGAACAAGAAGATTATATCCGTGCTATTACTATCCGAGATGAGATCAATTCACGTAAAAAATAGATCACGCCATGATCTATTTCCCCAATGCAAAAATCAATCTTGGTCTGCGCGTAACCTCCAGAAGGGAAGATGGGTTCCATGATCTTGACACCGTATTTTTTCCTGTACCGCTGCATGATGTCATTGAAGTCATCACCCATTCAACAAGTTCAGCAGACGCTATAACCTTTACGCATGCTGGGATCCCCATTCCAGGAGAAGCGTCA
Source organism: uncultured bacterium (assembly GCA_903834825.1). GTDB lineage: Bacteria > Bacteroidota > Bacteroidia > Chitinophagales > Chitinophagaceae > Pollutibacter. The sequence continues at coordinate 22,454 of CAILKQ010000064.1, forward strand.
TCGAATCTCTGTATCAAGGCTTACCACCTTTTGAAAAAAGACTATCCCGATCTTCCTTCCATACTCCTTCACTTGCACAAGCATATTCCAATGGGCGCTGGCTTGGGAGGGGGCTCATCAGATGGCGCATTCATGCTAAAGCTATTGAATGACAAATACAGGCTTGGCATTGGGGAAGATCACCTCAGGCACTATGCACTTCAATTGGGGAGTGATTGCCCTTTTTTCATCATCAACCAGCCGGTTCAGGCAACAGGACGGGGTGAAATCATGCAGCCCATCACCTGCGCCTTATCTTCGAAAACAATTGTATTGGTATGTCCGGGAATACATGTGAGCACTGCTGATGCATTCAGGAAAATCAAGCTTTCGCCCAATACCCCTTCTTGTGCTTCTATCGTTGAACGGCCCATCCAGGAATGGAAAAATAACCTGATCAATGACTTTGAAGAACCTGTTTTCAGTGCTTTTCCTGAAATGGCAAACATCAAGGAAAAACTATACAATGAAGGCGCAATCTATGCCGCAATGACTGGCACTGGATCCACTGTATATGGCATATTTGAAACAAGCCCCTCCATCAAGGATTTGTTCCCTTCTCATTATCAACTGGAAAACATTGTATGCTGAAGAATCTTTGGATGATGCTTTTGCATATCATTGCAGGATTGACTAACTTTAACGTATGTTACTTCTAAAGCAGCCAAGCACTGCATTTCTCTCTGCCAACCTGGACCTGCTGAACCATTAGCGCCGGAACACAACTGAATTGGCTACTGTACCAAGCCCTTATTTTTTAAAGCTGGGTGGTATTGAACATACCATCATTTTTCTCATCTTCTAGTCATATTGTTCAACATGCACAATTCCCAATATTATATTGACCTTGAGTCTGCTTATGGTGCCCACAATTACCACCCCATCCCTGTTGTCATTTCAAGGGCCTCGGGAGTTGAAATGTGGGATGTGGAAGGCAAAAGATATGTTGATTTTCTCAGTGGCTATTCTGCTGTCAACCAGGGACATTGCCACCCCCGCATCATCAAGGCCCTTACTGATCAGGCTGCTGCATTGACCCTCACCTCCAGGGCATTTTACAATGACCGGTTGGGTGAATATGAGCGATTCATTACCCAGCTATTGGGCTATGATAAATTGCTGCCGATGAATACAGGTGCTGAAGCGGTAGAAACGGGTATCAAACTTGCCAGAAGATGGGCCTATGATGTAAAAGGCATTGAAGAAAACAAGGCAAGAATCATTGTCTGTTCAGAAAATTTTCATGGCAGAACCAGCACCATCATTTCATTCAGTACAGATCCCTCTTCGCATAAAAGGTTTGGGCCTTTTATGCCCGGATTTGATGTCATACCCTACAATGATCTCGAGGCATTGCGGCTGGCATTGGAAAACAAGGATGTTGCAGGCTTTCTGGTTGAACCCATCCAGGGTGAAGCCGGAATAGTCATGCCAGACAAAGGGTATCTTTTCCAGGCCAAAGCAATGTGCGAGGCGGCCAATGTGCTGTTTATCGCTGATGAAATTCAGACCGGGCTCTGCAGGACAGGAAAAATGCTTTGTTGTGACCATGAAAATGTAAAACCCGATATTCTTTTGTTGGGTAAGGCACTCAGTGGGGGAACCTTACCGGTAAGTGCAGTTCTTTCTCGTGATGAAGTGATGCTCACCATCAAACCTGGTGAACATGGTTCAACGTTTGGAGGAAGCCCGCTCGCCAGCATTGTGGCCACCGAATCCTTGAAAGTGTTGGTGGATGAAAACATGGCTGAAAATGCAATACGAATGGGTGAATTGTTAAGGGATGGTCTTGCCACCATCCAATCACCGCTGATCAGTGAAATCCGGGGAATGGGCCTGATGAACGCCATCGTTATCAACCACCAAAATCCTGATGCGGCCTGGCTGATTTGTGAAACTTTCATGAAAAACGGGTTATTGGCCAAACCCACCCATGGCGACAAAATCAGGCTGGCACCACCACTGGTGATCAATGCAGCACAGGTTGAGGAAGCCATTGCCATCATTGACAAATCCCTGAAGGAATGCATTGTTTAGGGGTTTAGTTGTAAATTTGCTTTCAATTTTGAACGCATGAGTGAAGAAAGATCGCTGAACTTCCTGGAAGAAATCGTAGAAGCTGACCTTGCCGCAGGAAAGCATGTGGAAATCCATACCCGTTTCCCTCCAGAGCCCAATGGCTACTTGCATATCGGCCATGCCAAAAGCATTTGCCTAAACTTTGGACTTGCAGACAAATATGGCGGAAAAACAAACCTCCGTTTTGACGACACCAACCCGGTAACAGAAGATACTGAATATGTAGACTCCATCAAAGCAGATGTAAGGTGGCTGGGGTTTGATTGGGAAGAAGAGCATTATGCATCTGATTATTTTGATCAATTGTATGCCTTTGCCATTGCACTGATCAATAAGGGCCTTGCCTATGTGGATGACCTGAGTGCAGAAGAGATTGCCACCATGAAGGGCACGCCCACAGAAGCAGGAAAAGAAAGTCCGTTCAGGAACAGGAGCATTGAAGAAAACATCTCTCTTTTTACTGCCATGAAGAATGGCGCGTTCAATGATGGTGAAAAAGTATTGCGGGCCAAGATAGACCTTGCCTCCCCCAACATGCACATGCGCGACCCAATCATGTACAGGATCAAGAAAACAAATCACCACCGAACCGGAGAAACCTGGTGCATCTACCCGATGTATGATTTTGCCCATGGACAATCTGATTCCATCGAAAACATCAGCCACTCGATCTGTACACTGGAGTTCGAAGTACACAAGCCTCTTTACAACTGGTACATCGCACAATTGGGCATCTTCCCTTCCAATCAATTTGAGTTTGCAAGACTCAACCTTACCTATACCGTGATGAGCAAGAGAAAGCTCTTGCAGCTGGTGCAAGAAAAACTTGTAGACGGATGGGATGATCCGAGGATGCCAACGATTTCAGGACTCAGGAGAAGAGGCTATACACCCCTATCCCTGAGAAATTTCTGTGAAAGGATTGGTGTACAAAGAAGGGAAAACATCATTGATGTTGGCCTTCTTGAATTTTGTGTGAGAGAAGACCTGAACAAGACAGCGCTTCGCAGGATGGTTGTTTTGGATCCGATCAAACTAATTATCACCAATTATCCGGAAGGACAATCAGAAATACTGAAAGGCGAGAACAATCCTGAACTGGAAGACAATGGCGGTTACAGAGAGCTCCCATTTGGCAGGGAATTGTGGATTGAGGCAGAAGATTTCATGGAAGAGGCCCCTAAAAAATGGTTCAGGCTTGCACCAGGCAACAAGGTCAGGTTGAAAAGTGCCTACATCGTGAACTGCACTGGATGTGTGAAAGATGCATCAGGAAAAGTTACAGCAGTACATTGCGAATATATTCCTGAAAGCAAGAGCGGACAGGATACGTCAGGCATCAATGCAAAAGGTACCATGCACTGGATTGCGGTTGATAAGGCAGCAGAGGCCGAGGTAAGGTTGTATGATCGCCTTTTCCAGGTAGAAGATCCCTCCAGCGAAGAGGGAGATTTCAAATCATACATGAACCCCAATAGCCTTGAAATTATCCATGGTGCCAAAATTGAGCCCTCCCTGCTGGAAGCCCAACCTGGTGAGCAGTTTCAATTCATCAGAAAGGGATATTTCACCTTAGACAACAAGCTTTCAGCGGCGGGTAAGCTGGTTTTTAATAGAACCGTTACGCTGAAGGATGCATGGAGCAAGGAGTCGAAAAAATAGGTAGGACTTGGATCACCATACCATTGATGGGTTTTAATTTTACTGCTCTTCCATTTTACTGGAATTCCCCTCGGGCAAAAAAGCCATGATAAAAATCAGGATGGAACAGAGTAACATCAGGTATAGCCCTATCTGCTTCTCCGGACAGTAGCCCCTGTAGCAGGATCCAAACAACAGAAAATTTTTGATGGCATAGGCAACACTCAATCCGCCCGCCAGAAATGCCGTTCTTTTCAGCCACAATACTTTGACAAATGAACAAGCCGTGGTGATTCCTGCCAAAATAAGCAGGAGCTTGCCTGGCTTTCCATACATGTTTCTTTCCGTAAAGAATGCATTGAAAGACTTGTTGATGTCTGCATGAAAGGTCCATGGCATGAAGCATGCCCCCAAAAGGAGCAAAAAAGCAAGCAGACTGATCCATTTTGAATACCGTACCATATCAAAAAAGCGAAGGGTTTTGTTTCCTTCGCTTGGAGGTCCCGAGCGGATTCGAACCGCTGTAGAAGCTTTTGCAGAGCTTTGCCTAGCCACTCGGCCACAGGACCTAATATGATCAGGCTTTATCGCCCGAACACGCGCAAAATTAGTAATTTTGAACTGATTTACCATAGCAAACAGGAAGATCATTATTAAAACAATTTCAATGAACCGCATAGAATCCTCCGAATTGATCATCAATGCAAGGGGTGCCGTATACCACCTGGACCTGCGTCCAGAAGAAATTGCCGACACCATCATTACGGTTGGAGATCCTTTCAGGGTAGAAAAAGTCAGCAAATATTTCGATCATGTTGAGCACCGTTCCGCGCACAGGGAATTCATCACCCATACCGGAACGGTCAATGGGAAAAGGATCAGTGTGGTATCTACAGGAATTGGACCAGACAATATTGATATTGTGATGAATGAATTGGATGCACTGGTCAACATAGACCTCACCAACAGAACAGAAAACAAGGAAAAAAAGCAGCTGACCATCATCAGGATTGGCACTTCCGGTTCTTTGCAGCCAGAGATTGCGGTGGATAGCTTTGTGGCCAGTACCCATGGCATAGGCCTGGATAACTTGCTTCATTTTTATCCCTACAGAAACAATGAAGTAGAGTCGGAAATATTGTGGGCTTTCAAGACACAAACCACCCTCCATCCCAATCTCTCTTCCCCATATGTCACCAGCGCGAGTGCAATGCTACTGGCCAAACTGGTGGATGGCTGCCATGCAGGCATTACAGCCACCTGTCCAGGTTTTTATGGCCCACAAGGTCGTAACCTCCGTTTGGGTTTGTCTATGCCACAGCTTAACGACCAGTTGACAGCGTTCAGGTTCGGCAACCTGAAAATCACGAATTTTGAAATGGAGACTGCTGCGATCTATGGTTTGGGAAAGATGATGGGGCATCATTGCCTTTCTTTGAGTGCCATCGTAGCCAATAGGATTGCCAGGGAATTCTCTGCCGATGCAGATGCAACGATTGATAAGCTGATCAGGCAGGTGCTCGGGGAAATACAAAGGGATGAGGGATAAGGGATAAGGGATAAGGGATGAGCGATTGAGTAATAAAGAATTTATCATGGAAATAATATTTTACAAGTACCAGGGAACA
>CAILKQ010000065.1 GCA_903834825.1 uncultured bacterium
GGGTTTGAAAGGAATACCTGGGTATTCGCGGGTTTCTTTCTCAACACTGGCAAAGAAGAAGAGTTTGTTTTTGATGATCGGTCCACCCAATGTTAAACCGAAACTCTGGCTTTCGGAGAGTGCACCAGGAGGAAGTTTGGTTTCACCTACCTTGGTTCCATTATAATCCTGGTTTCTGTTGTAGCGGTAAGCAGAACCCTTGAAGGTATTGGTTCCACTCTTGGTTACAGCATTGATACCGGCTCCGGTGAAGCCAGCCTGCCTTACATCGAAGGGAGCTATATTGACAGAGATTTCTTCAAAAGCGTCAAGGGAGATGGGTTGGTTGCCGCCTCCAGGAAGGGGGTCTGAACTCAGACCAAAGTTGTTGTTGAGGTTGGCACCATCAACCTGAATGTTGTTATAGCGCCCATCTCTTCCTGCAAAGCTGGTTCCATTTGCCTGTGGTGTCAAACGGATAAAGTCAGTAATACTTCTTGAAATCGTAGGAAGGGTTTGGAGTTGACGGATACCAACGTTGGTGGAGGCGCCGGTCTTGTCAGTTGACAACTTACTTTTCTTTCCTAAAACAGTTACTTCACTCAGGGTAGTTTCAGCTACGCCGAGTACGGCATTGATAAAAAAGGGCTCACCAAGAAGGAGGTTGACGCTCTCAACTGTGAGCGTGCCAAATCCTACAAAATTAACTTTTACCATGTACGGACCGCCGATCCTAAGACTGGGAAGCGTAAATACACCCTGTTTTTTGGCAACAGTGTTGTAGGTTGTTCCTGAAGGGGTGTGCACTGCCGTAACGGTAGCACCTTCCAATGACTTGCCGGAAGCATCTTTTACAATACCATTGATGCTACTGGTGGTTACCTGCGCTAAGGCTCCCATGGAAACAAAAAGCGTGAGAACTAAGCTAAAAAAATGTTTTCTCATAAACTGATTTTTTATTCTGATGCAAATTTTACGATTTGTAGGCTGAATTCCATAAAAAAATGTTAACAAATCATGCCCATTTTGGTTCACAAAGGTGCACTAAATATCCCATTGTCAGCTTCAACTGCTATTTTTTATGGGATAATCATGTAAATCTTGAGAATTAAAGTCGTTTTTTACGTTCAAACAACCTGTCAAACTCAGTCCTGAACGAAACATTTCCCCCGGTGCGGTCCCGTTTACCTGAACTGGACAGCACGTCAAAACTGCTTCTGTAAAAGAACGAAGTCCTGAACTTGCCATCTGGAGAAATTTTGTATTCAACATTCACATCAGGCAGAAAAAGAAATGATTGGGTACTGTTGGTAAAAGTGGTTCCTCCGGCAGCAGCAAAATTAAAATCACTGCCAAAGGTGATGATGAGCTTATCATCCAACATGGATTTGATAAACTGCAGGCTCACATTTTCCCTGAAATTATTCTGTCCGCTTCCAGTATTTCCAGTTGAGCCAGTCATGCCTGTGATTGTCCTTGAGTAATTGAAATTCACATCAACCGAAGATCCCAGGACCTTTGAAAAAAAGTTTTGGACACTGCTGGCAAGAATACCATTGATAACCCCGGAAATCGTTGTGTTGAGGAGTTCACTGTTGAGATTGCTCGAAACAACTGCTGCCTGAGGGGCAAAGCTCTTGAAAACGATCAGGTAGGTGGATTGTTTGCTCACCTCCAACGGATCGCGGTTGATGTTTTTTAATTTGCTGTCGATGGTTGCATTGTTCCTGGCTGTACTGTTTTGAGGGATGGCAATTTGAAAGGTAGGGTTGGGGCTGGACAAGGTTCCTGAAAGATTACAGCGCACTTCCACATCACTGATTTCCCTGAGTACATCAGCGCTGACACCGGAAACAGTTGAGCTGCTGGGGTCTGTGAACAAAGTGCTCATCCTTACTTTTTCAGCCAGGTACAGCGCATCAATATTGATTTCGGCATTCAAGGGATCTCCTGTCCAGCTGATATAACTCCTTCCACCACCCAACAGCTTGAAGGGCTTCTTGAATATGTCCTGAAAATTGAAATTATAGCTTCCGCTTTCGATGTTAAAGCGGCCGATCATAGATAGGTTTTCTTTGGTGCCGGTATGGATTTTCAGGTTCCCATTTCCCTGCCCTGAAATGACATCCCCAGTCAGTTCATCCAGCACAACATTCATTTTCAACAATGGAGAAGCTGTTAAATCCAGGTCAATGATCAGGTTTGAAATGGATTCTGAAGCCTTGGCTTTCATCTCATCTCCGTAAGATCTCCATACGATATAATCCACGTCTGCAGCCTGTTTGCTGCTGGTACTGGTGAGGATATCAATGGTTGAACTGTCTACAGGTGAACCGCTGACATACATCCTCATTTCATTTTCAGGTCCCGTGATATTGAAATTAAATCTTGCAATGGCCTTGCCATAGAAAAGGTTGTTGTCTGTTCTGCCAGTATTGAGCACCAGTAATTTTTTGGATGTAGCACTGATGTTGTAACTGAAGTCCCTGAAGAAATGATGATCAAGGCTTCCTTTTACCGTGGCCAGGTTTCCATTGGCATCTTTGACTTGTATGGTGCCCAGGTTGATCTTTCCAGGTGAAAATTCAATCACAGGATCTGCCAGCGTATAGCTGCATTGGGTATAAGCCACCGTGACTTTTGCATTGGATACTTTCACTGCACCTGTAAAATCAGGTTCTTTGAGGTTTCCTGAGATCCTGAGTTTGCCATTGCCAAAACCATCCATCTGGCTGAATACGATGCCAAGATAGGGTTGGAGCAAGGATAGTTTGACATTCACAACGTCAATATCAGTGTCAATCTGTTGCTGGCTGCTGTCTTTCAGGTCAAGTTTGCCTTTGACCCCAAATTGATAATTGGGATTATCTGATTCAATAAAATAGCTGGCCCGTTTTTCTTTGCTGTCCCAAAATGCGTTGATGGATGTCATGCCAATGGAGTCATTCTCGAACCTTGTTTTATCAGTCTGTGCGTTGAGGTAAAGTTTGAGGTTGTTGAATGGGTCTTCGATGGTCAAGTCTCCGGAGGTGATGCCCTGTATCCTGGGCTCCTTCAGTACAAAGGGGAGAAGCTCGCCCAGGTTCACCTTGTCCAGGGTAAGGATGATGGTCTGCTCCCTGTCTGCAGCAGATGGGAGCGTGATCAATCCGATGGATTGCTCGCCGTTGGTTAGCCTGAAATTGCTGGCATCAAATTTGGCTTTGCTGATCAAGACCTCGCCATCCTTCTCAATGTTCCATGTTTTTTCGTTGAACACAAGTGAAGATGGATTGAAATGAAGCAGTATACCATCTTTCAGATTGTTGACCGAAGCAGAAAGTTTAGCCCCATATTGAGAGGACTCAGAAAAAGTATTGATGTCAACTACGGAAACATCTTTTGAAGACCTGATGCGGATTTCATTGTTGGGAAAGAATAGGCTGTCATTAAAAACAACCGAACTTGTTTTGGAGGCAATCACCAGGCTGTCTGCTCCACCAGCAGCGTTCATTTCAAAGTCATACACCGAAAGGTTTTTATAGACAAGTTTTGGAATGGTTGCCGTAAGGCTAAATTGTTTGTTCTTGGTGTCGATGGTGCCTTCGATATTGCTGTAGTTCATGCCACTGATGCCGTTATCGAGAATTTGTAAAATCGATGTGGCGTTTTTGAGCTCGAAGCTAAAGAAGAGGTCCTGGTCTTTTTTGGGAGGCGCAGATTTTTTGAAATAAAGGGGGTGATAGCTGCTGAAATATTGGTTAAAAGTGGCTGGTAGTTCTGCAAATTCAAAGTGCCCCTGCATTTTGGCATCAATATCCTTTCCAACCAACGACAGGGATCGATAATCCTCTACCTGTTCAGCCTTGAAAGTGAGGCTGTCAAATACAAAGGCCTGATTCACCGTGAATACACTCAGGTTCGTAAATCTGGCAATGCCATTGATGTTGTCAGGGTTGTTGCCAGTAAGATCCATCTGTGTTTTTCCTGAAAAAGTCAGCGGCATGCTGGTCAGGTTGAGGGCTTTCAGGTCAGAGAGATGAATTTGAGCATCCACAATGGTTCTTGGCATTTTGCCACCAAAGTTGATCCGTGTAGACAGTGCGGCTATCAGGTTTTTATCATCAATATCCAGCGCAGTTTCAAGGACCTCATTCAGGTAGCTTCCCCTTGCATTGATGTCTTTATAATTGTACTGGTTGAAAGCCAGGTTGCTGAGTTTCGCATTAAAATTGATGCCAACTTTGGCATTCCCGGAAACACTGTATTTCCCTGCAATATTCCCAAGCTGTTTTATTTTCAATAGTTTCCCGGCTTCCAATCCATTGATCGTTCCGGTACTGCTATAATTCAATGCATTGGAGCCTATCTGCTTCAGGTTTGTAATGGTGCTTACACTGCCCAAGGCAGTATTCAGCAAACCCTTGATGTCCATGTTCTCTCCCTTGGCTAATGCATCACCTTTGAAGCTGATCGCACCCATCGCTACAAGATCAATGCCCAACGATTTTTTGAGGCTTGGCAGTAAGGTGTAAAGGTCCTTGGCTGCACTGATGGCAGTGGCATTGGTCAGCCGATAACTGGTCTTTGCAACATCCGGAAGCCCTTCAATCTGGAGTTCGCCCGATAGGGCAGTGAGGTTGCCATATTCAATCCTCATCTCTTTTGCAGCCAGGTTTTTTACGAGACCCTTCACTTTCCCATTCAGTCCCAGGCGGATGTTTTCATCCTTGAGGGCAGGTGCAAAAAACGCGATATCCTTGAGGCTCACGGTGCTGTTCGTGATATTGCCTTCCATCCTGACCTTGTTGACAAAGTCGGCCATATCGTCTGTGAAATAATCAAAGCCCATGGAAAAGGCATTGCCTACTTTGCTGTAAGGAGTTTCGATGGTTAGTTCTGTGAAGTCCATGATGGTAGGGTCCATCTTTACGTTGGCCAGCAAAGAGCTGACTTCGAATCCACTGCGTTCTTTTGTCTTGAGCGTGATCTGTCCTGACAAAGTATCTTTGTTCAACGCCAGGTTATTGATGCTTCCGGTGATATCTGAAAAATGCATGTGGGCGCCATCAAAATAGTCGTAGGCTTTTCTGCTGGTTTCAAGATCGCTTTTAAAATTTCCTTTTTGCAGGCTGATGGACCTGGCACTGATGTTCCACTGTCCGGGATTCCAGTATAATTTTCCGTTGATTCTTTTTTCCGTTTGGGGAACCAGGTACTTGGGCCTCTTGCCAGTGTATTGGTGCAGTGCGAAATAAGGTTGATTGATTGTAAAATTGTTGAGCTGAATTTTTTTGTTCTTCAGGTCGATGAGCCCTGCTGATAGCGAAAGCTTGGCGATGGTCAAGTCCTGATCTTCGCCACGCCACTGGTCTTTTGACTTGTACCTGATTTTTTTCAAATCCACTGCACCGATGTTCAGCTTCAATGCAGTGGGTTTACCATTGCTTTGCTTTCCAGAAGAAAGCGCATCCATGATGAACTGGTAGTTCCATGTGCTGTCCTTGCGGTAGGTATTGATATAAACATCTTCAAGTCCTGCATAACTGACAGCAATATCTTTTTTCAGGAAAAACCAGTCGCTGATGTTTAACCTGATGTGGCCGGCATACAAGAGTGTATCTTTTGAACGGTCTCTAACCAATACATCGTTGATGGAGAATTTGTTGAAAAGGGAGAAGTTGACGGAACCTATGCTGATGGTTGTCTTCAGGTTTTTGCTGATCGTCTTTGTAGCATTATCAACAAGCCTGTTTTGGACATAAGGCGTTTGAATAAGCAGCCAAAGGATCAGCACCAATACAATGATGCCGCCCAAAACAAAGGAGACTATTTTAACTGCTTTTCTCAGAGGGGTGGTTTGTGGTAAAGTTAGCCAATCCACACTATAGAATGACCTCTGCCAAAGGAATTAACCGTTAATGAACCTGAAAAATATCAATAAGCAGCTGCATGGTCATCGCCTCTCTTATCGGCTACCGCTTCAATCGACTTCAACTTCTTTCCGCTCCATTCCAGTTTGATGACCTCCGTCCTTCCAATTTGACCACGGTTGGTAAAAGCATAACCCATTTTTTCCAAGGATGTTTGCAGGCTTTTGGAGAAATCATTTTCAACCATTACCTGGTCTGGAAGCCACTGGTGATGAAATTTTGGATTGTTGACCGCATCAATACTGGACTGTTTGAAGTCGATGATGTTTACAAGGGTTTGAAAAACTGACGTGGGGATGGTTGTGCCTCCCGGAGTGCCCACTACCAGCCAGGGTTTCTTGTCCTTGAGTACCACAGTTGGTGTCATGGAGCTGAGCATTCTTTTTCCTGGAGCGATGGCATTGGCTTCCTTGCCCACTGCGCCAAACATGTTGGGTACGCCCGGTTTTACACTGAAATCATCCATCTCATTGTTCAGCAGGAAACCTGCACCGCCAACAACGGTCTTTGATCCGTATCCGCCATTGAGCGTTGTTGTTACACTGACCACATTTCCGTATTGGTCTGCCACAGACAAATGAGTGGTTTCATCGCTCTCAGGATTGACCTTGCCTGGCTTTACCACATCGCTGGGGGTTGCCTTGCCTGGAATGAAGTCCTTCATCCTTTCTTTCAGGTAAATATCACTTGATAGGGTCTTCATGGGCACTTTTACAAAGTCCTTGTCTCCCATGAATTCTGCCCTGTCTGCATACGCGCGCCTTTCCACTTCAATCATCAGTTGTACAGCAGCAGAAGAGTGAAATCCCATGGACGCAATGTCCCTGTCTTCAATCATTTTCATCATTTGTTGCATCAACAGTCCGCCACTGCTGGGCATGGGCATGCCAATCACGGTATGACCCTTGTAGTCAAAAATGATGGGGTCCCTTTCTGATGCAGTATAATTTTTCAGGTCTTCCAAACTGATTTTTCCTCCACCTCTTTTCATTTCCTCCGTGATCAGCTTGGCCGTCTCACCTTCATAAAATCCTTTCATGCCATTGTCGCGAATCCTTGAAAGGGTTGCAGCAAGGTCTTTCTGCACCAGCGTATCGCCTGCTTTCCAGGCATTTTCTTTTACAAATGCCGGACGAAGGGTATTGTATTTTTCAAATGCTGATTTGCTCCCATTCAAAGACCTGGCTTCAGCGGCAGAGATCACAAATCCTTTTTCAGCCAATTCGATGGCAGGTTGTATAAGGGCAATAAACCCAAGTTTACCATATTGATGTGAAGTAAAAAGCCCCGCAACCGTTCCCGGCACGCCACTGGCAAGATGCCCGTTTTGGCTGAGGTTCAGCAAAGGATTACCATCCTTGTCGAGGTACATGTCGCGCGTTGCGCTACCAGGGGCCTTTTCCCTGAAATCAATGGAAATGGCTTTCCCCTTGTTTGTATAAGCAACGAGGAATCCGCCGCCGCCGATATTGCCTGCGCCAGGATAAACTACTGCCAAGGCCAACTGAGTGGCGATGGCGGCATCAAATGCATTCCCCCCTTTTTTGAGGATTTCCAGACCCACCTGGCTGGCCAGGGGGTGGGCCGATGAAACCGCTCCCTTGCTACCATTGGCCATTTTATTGATGGTGTACTGATAGGGATTGACCTGTGCTGAAGCCATACAAGACAACAAGACCAAGGTCAACGCCATCAACAGATGGGCAGTGTGCAAACGGGTGGAAATCTTTTTCATTCCATAAAGATAGAAATCATTTTAAAAGAATATGGCATCTGTCTCAGTTCTTAAAACCTATTTGATTATTTTTATTCACTTAATCAAGCTTCTATTCTGATGAAAATATTTACCATGCGCTCCCTTTCGGTACCAAGGTTGTTGTTTGTTATCGTGTTGTTTTTCAGTGTTCATTTTGGTGCTACGGCACAAAAGCAGGTGGCTGCCAGCAGCAGTGAAATCCTGCATGCGATGAAACGGTTGAACGTGCTGGGCACGGTCATGTACATCGCCGCCCATCCGGACGATGAGAACACCCGATTGCTGGCTTATATGGCAAGGGATCGGAATTATAAAACAGCCTATCTCGCCATGACCCGCGGAGATGGTGGGCAGAACCTGATAGGGGATGAGCAAGGCATTGAATTAGGGATGATCAGAACCCAGGAACTGCTTGCTGCCAGAAGGGTGGATGGTGCAGAGCAGTTTTTTACCCGTGCCTATGATTTTGGTTTTTCAAAAAGAACCGAAGAGGCATTGGCCATGTGGGACAAACAAAAAGTATTGGCCGATGCAGTGTGGGTGATCCGTAATTTTAAACCGGATGTCATCATCACCAGGTTTCCGGAAGACAGCAGGGCAGGGCACGGACACCACTCCGGATCAGCCGTCATCGCCCGAGAAGCCTTTGTTGCTGCTGCTGACCCAAAGATGTTTCCTGAGCAATTCAAATCAGGCGTTGGCCCTTGGAAGGCAAGGCGCATCATGTGGAATACATTCAGTTTTGGATCTTCCAATACAACTGCCGAAAACCAGCTCAAGATTGATGCAGGAAGCTATATTCCCCTGATGGGCAAAAGCATTGGTGAAATTGCGGCTGAAGGCAGAAGCCAACACCGCAGCCAGGGATTTGGTTCAGCATCCACAAGGGGATCTTCTACAGAATATTTCATCCATACACTTGGTGAAAAAGCAGAGAAGGATCCGATGGATGGTGTAGACTGCAGCTGGTCTCGGGTAGAAGGTGGATCGGTTGTGAATGCACTGGTCAATCAATTGGTGGGAACCTATTCCGTGAATGACCCTTCAGCTTCTCTGCAGCAATTGATTGCTGTCAGAAAAGCCATCCAGGCCATTGGTGATGCCCATTGGAAAAGGATAAAATTAGGAGAGATAGACAGGGTCATTCAGCTTGCCTCTGGATTGCACCTGGAAGCTTTGGCAGACAGATCATTGGTTAAACAAGGAGATTCTATCAGGGTGAATGTTTTGTTCAACAACCGCGCTGGTGCTGAAATCAACATTGGAGAAATCAGTTTTGAAAATACAAAGGCTGGTCAGGGCATAGGATTGAAAAAAAACATCAACTGGACAAACAGTTTTTATGTTCCCGTACCCACAACCAAAAAAATATCACAACCCTATTGGCTGGAAAAGGCAATGGAAGCAGGCCATTTTAATGTAGATGATCAGCTGCTGATTGGCATGCCTGAAAATAAACCTTCGTTCACTGTCAATGCATCATTGAATATCATGGGAGAAACCATCAGCTTTGAAATACCTGTTCGGTACCGGGTGGTCGATCCTGCCAAGGGAGAATTCTTTCACCCTGTCTATGTACTCCCAGCCTCTCCGGCAGCGGATAAAAAAATGGAAACAATTGCTTACGAGCATATCCCAACGCTTACGTATTTCAGCAACCTTGTCAAATTTGACCTGCCCAAAGACTTGAAGACCACGGGTAAGCGCATCGGTTACATCACCGGTGCAGGAGACAAGCTGCCAGACATGATCAGGATGATGGGATATGATGTAACAGAGTTGGGAAGAAATGATATCAATCAAGGCAAACTGAACCAGTTTGATGCAGTGGTGGTCGGTGTTAGGGCCTACAATGTGAACGAATGGATGATTGAAAAACATGCTATCCTGACGGACTATGTGTCCAGTGGTGGCAACCTCGTGGTGCAGTACAATACCAATAGTTTTGCCGGCCCTATGCAAAAAACAATGATGGGTCCCAAGCCATTTACGATTTCCCGTGGACGCACAACAGAAGAAGATGCCGATGTAGTTTTCCTGGATGAAAATGATCCATTGCTGAATTTCCCCAACAAGATCACCAAAAATGATTTTTCGGGATGGATACAGGAGAGGGGTATTTATTATGCAGAAAATTTCTCTACAGATTACAGGGCAGTGTTATCCATGCATGACCAGGGTGAGGCCGATCTCAATGGAAGCCTGATCGTGAGAAATGAAGGAAAGGGCAGGTACATTTATACCGGCCTTGTGTTTTTCAGGGAACTCCCTGCAGGCGTTCCTGGTGCATTCCGCTTGTTTGCCAACATCATTTCCAATCCGAATAAAAAAGTCAATGGCTCAAAATAACAAAAGACGGTCTCCTGTTTTTGCCATGGTGGTTGGATTGGGTCTGGGCCTATTGATCGCTTTGGTCAGGAAAAAAATTGCATTGGGATTGTTGATAGGAATCCTGGTGGCCGCCATCATCTACAAAAGGGACAAAAGATGAGTGTTGTAGACTGGTCAGTACTGGTACTCACCATTGTTTTGGTGGTATTGTATGGTGTTTACAAAGGCCGAACCACCAAAGATATTGATGGCTATTTCAGAAGCAGCAAGCAGCTGCGTTGGTACATGGTTATGCTCAGCGTGATTGGTACCCAGGCCAGTGCAGTCACTTTTTTATCTGGTCCTGGTCAGGCCTATGCAGATGGCATGCGGTTTGTGCAATACTATTTTGGATTGCCCCTGGCCATGTTGGTCTTGTGCATCACCTTTGTTCCCATCTTTCACAAACTCAATGTATACACGGCATATGAATTCCTTGAAAAGCGGTTTGATAAAAAGACCCGTTCTTTCACCGCTTTTCTTTTTCTGTTGTCAAGGGGATTGTCTACCGGCATCAGCATCTACGCACCTGCCATCATCTTGTCTTCCGTACTGGGCTGGAACATCTATATTACGAATGTTTTGATGGGTGGAATTGTAATCCTGTACAGCATCAGCGGAGGAGCCAGGGCAGTAGCCTATACGCAACAACTGCAACTGGTTATCATTTTTTCAGGGCTTTTTCTTGCAGCCTATTTGCTGATTGATATGATGCCCCAGGGAATTGGCTTGGGTGAAGCCATTTCCATAGGCCAAGACCTCGGGAAAATGAATGTGATCACCACAGGAATGACTGAACAGGGATTTGATTGGTCTGATCGGTTCAACATCATCAGTGGGGTGATTGGGGGTTTCTTTTTGGCACTTTCCTATTTTGGTACAGACCAAAGCCAGGTGGGCCGGTACTTGTCTGGCAGTTCCATCAAGGAGAGCCGCATTGCCCTTATCATGAATGGAATTGTAAAAATCCCGATGCAGTTTTTTATCCTCTTTATTGGTGTTCTTGTTTTTGTATTCTATATGTTCAACCCTTCTCCGCTCTTTTTCAATCAACTGGCCATTGACAAGTTGAAAACAACGGCCTACCATGACCAGGTGGTAGCGCTGGAGCAGGAGCACAAGGTTATTTCATTGGGGAAGCAAGCTTTGTTGAACGAAATAAAAGGGGAGGAGCAGGCCGTTTATTCGGCTGCCTTGCACGGTATTCAGCAAAAAGAATCTGCCATTCGCCTAAGGGTCAAAAAAATGGTAAAAGAGTCCGGAATTCTTGTAGAGAATGCCGATACCAACTACGTGTTCATCCGGTTTGTCATGGACCATATGCCCAAAGGTTTGATAGGACTGCTGATTGCAGTGATTTTTCTTGCAGCATGGGGCAGCATTTCTGCAGCCCTGAACTCACTTTCGGCATCAACACTGATCGATTTTCACAAACAATACATCAATGCAAATCCTTCTGAAGCAGAAGCATTTAAGTTGTCTCGCATGTACACCCTTTTTTGGGGAATTTTCTGCATCATTTTTGCCCAGTTTGCCACCAATCTGGGTAGCCTGATTGAAGCGGTAAATATCCTGGGCTCCTGGTTTTATGGCGTGATGCTGGGTATTTTCCTTGTTGCTTTTTACCTTAAAAAAGTACAGGGGAATGCTGTTTTTTATGCAGCTATACTTGGAGAAATTGTTGTGATTTCCATGTATGCGTTTACCAACATCGGATGGTTATGGCTCAATGCTATCGGGGCCATTGCAGTGGTGGGCTTTGCGGTTGCTGCTGAACTTGCATTGGGGAAAAAACAAATCGCCCAATAAGAAACCCATAGTGGGTATTTTTTAAGTGCCTCGGGCGGGAATCGAACCCGCACTCGCTTTTTCGGCGAACAGGATTTTAAGTCCTGCGTGTCTACCAATTCCACCACCGAGGCATGCGAAATGCATGAAGGAACAAACGAACTTAAACTAAAAATTCCATCATAGATGGAATTTTTGTGAGCGGAAGACGAGATTCGAACCCGCGACCCCAACCTTGGCAAGGTTGTGCTCTACCAGCTGAGCTACTTCCGCATTGTGTGTAAGAACATAGGGGGTGCAAAAGTAAGAATAACATCTTAATTTAAAAAGAAAATTCTTATTTGTATTTGGGTGTGTACTGCGTGCTTTCAGGAACTTCCACTTTGGGTTTTCCTTTGTAGCGCATGCTGTAC
>CAILKQ010000066.1 GCA_903834825.1 uncultured bacterium
CCATGTTTTTAAGTTTTTCAAATCGCTTATCCCTCATTGCAAGTACTTGATTTTTATTCTGCTATCTTATTAATGTAATATCACCTTTTTTGTTGACGATGGTTCCATCACCAAACTGTACAATCAGCGTATATGCATACACATCCATGGGTTGAAGGGCTCCTTTGAATTTTCCATCCCACCCATAAGAGGGAGAACCTGATTCGAAGACAACCTGCCCCAACCTGTTATAGATCCTGAAGTTCATCTGTGCAATACCAAATCCCCGGACAAATACCTTGTCATTCTTTCCATCACCATTGGGTGTAAAAGCAGATGGAACATCCACCACAGGTTTGATGAGCGTAACCACCTTGGTGCAAACCGTGTCAGTACAGCCAAATTCATTGTATGCAACCATGCACGCAATGAATGTATCCGTTCTTTCGTAGAGTTGAAGCGGATTGGTTAGACGGGAAGTATCTCCATCACCAAATTCCCAATAATACGATTTTGCTCCGGTAGAGAGATTGGTGAATTGGGTTGGCATATTCTCTTTGGGGGGATCTGGTGCAAAGCTGAAAGAAGCAACTGGCTTGGGTTTTACTGAAATGACAAAACGGGTTGTATCGACAAGGTTACAGGTGCCAGGATCGGTCACAATCAATACTACCGTGTAATCACCAAGCCTATTGTACACATGAACTGGAGGATTGGGCCCTGTGAAGGAAGTTCCATCCCCAAAGTTCCACCGGAAGGTTTGCCCGGCAAGGCTGGTGTTCTTGAATGTTGCCCTATGGGGTAAACAACCCAATGAAGGAGTGCTAAAACCAGCCTTCACCAAAGGTGAAATGGAAATGGTGAATTCCTGTACATCATTTGCATTGCAATAGGCTGTATCATTCAGGTACAACCTCACTTTGTAAGTACCTACCGCTGGAAAAGTATGGTCAATATTTACTTTGCCCGTTTTTACTTTTGGAGAGTTGTCTCCAAAATCCCAAATGAATGAGGTATCGGTGAATGGCCTTGAGACTGGTGCAATAGAGGTATTGGTAAATCGATAAATAAGGCTTTGGCAGGGAGGTAATTTTCCTCCTACGGCACTCAAAATAGCTTTATCCGTTCGTACCCGGATGGTGATATAGGATGTATCCCTTGGGATGCATCGCTCATTGTCAATAGAAACCAGTCTTACCCTATAATTTCCAGCAACTGTAAAGGTATGGCTGCGTTCAGGATCAGTACCTGTTACTACTGGAGAACCATCCCCAAAACTCCATTCATAGCTTTTACCAACGGCAATGCTGTCGGTGAAATCAACTGTCAAAGGCAGGCAGCCAGCGGTATCGTTGGCAACGCCCTCAATAAGAGAAAGTGCGCCTGCCTTTACCCCATCAAATTCAAAATTGATCTTAAAAGCCGCCAGGTTGCATTCGCCTGCACCGCCTGAACCCAAGGCCCCATTGGAAGGTGCCACAACGCCAGGAGTGACAATCATTGGACGCCTGATGGGATCACGAGGGCATACATTGGTGCCGCCACAATTGGCACAAACGGCCTGGTATATCGCGCCCTTGTTATCGAACCTTGAAGTGCCTCCGTCCACATGATCCCCTTCACCACCCTGCTGACCAAAAAATGATCCATACAACTGTTTTGTGGCATCTTTTTCCAAAACAAAGAAATAAAAATCCTTGTTGTCTGTATAGTTCTGGATCGGATTGCCTGCCAATGGCATACCTCCGGTTCCGATGGTACGGGTATCAAATGCCCCAGTGAAACAAAGATTGAGTTTGCCACCCCATCCTGAAACATATACATTTTCACACCGGTCAACCAGAAATGCAACAGGTGAAATATTGGGAACGATGGCCGAGGTGCCATAAACAGTAGAGTACACATAATCCGTGAGGTCGGGTTTCAGCTTTGCAATAAACTGCTTGGCACCGGGATTGCTATACGCAGCACTACGCACAGGCCAACTGCCCAATGAAATACCCATGATATAGGGAAAGCCTTTCTGGTCAAACTGAATTCCATACACAATATCTGTGGCATCAGTCCCAAGGAAACTGCATATTCCCCTGGCACCGGTGTTGCTGAAAACGGTCACAAAACCATCCACACCACCCAGCAATGAAGGTCCAATTGTACCTGTTTTGATGCCAGGCAGGTTGCTGCTTTTTGTTGCACCGGCCACGTATATAGCATTGTTCAACGGATTGAGGGCCAAAACAAACGCAGCATCATCATCACTCCCGCCAAGAAAAGTACTGAAAAAAATCGTTGAAAGGTCTGGGCTGAATTTCATCAGCACACCATCCTGGCCACCACCGAATGTAGCCTGGCTCGCATTTCGCATGGGAAAATCGCTGGAAGTTGTACTTGATGCTATATAAACATTGTTCGACTTGTCCAGGATTACTTCGCTCCTGGCATTATCTCCATAGTTGTACAAAAGCGATTTGGGTCCTGGGCTGATGGCGCCATCCATGTTGGCTCCATCGAGTCCAACCCCACCAATCAATATACCGCCCAATAAAATAGTTCCGTCTGAGGATAGCTTGGTTACAAAAATATCAGTACCCCCCAAGGCCCCCACCTTGTTGTTATTTCTTGTTGGGAAATTGGAAGAGGTGGTTCTTCCAAGGATTACCGGGTTTCCCTGTGGATCAACGTAGATGCTTTGCGGAAACTCATCTCCACTTCCACCCAAATAAGTTGAAAAGACCCTTGTTCTTCCATCCGGACTAAAACGGGTAAGCCCTACATCCACTCCACTGATATTGCCCTGCCCGGTTCCACCGCCAAACCCGGTTTGAAAGGCGCCCGTAGAAAGAGGGAATCCAGCGCCAAACACAATACCTCCGGCATACAAGCTGCCATCGGGGCCTGGTGCTGCAGTGAAGCCCCAGTTGCTGCTTCGACTTCCAGTGTATGTAGAAAAAACAAGCACAGGGTCAATGGTAAGGGCAGCAGATTTATCATAATCCTTGACAGAAAAGCTGACCTGGTTGCCTTTGATCATATAGGTGCAAGCCACTTCCTTTTTTTGCCCTCCTATGATCTGGTAAGCATATGGCGGAAGCTCCCTTGACTCCCCCACAGAAGTGGAAACAACAAGATGTCCGTTTTTGATGCTCAGTTTGTCTACACCATCATAGGTCATGAGGATGTTGGTAGGATCTGTCCCTGGGGCAAGCAATAAATCATATTTCATCCGATCTCCACTGGAGTAATAGCGGATGTCAACACCAGGATAAAGCCCTCTTCCGAGGATGCTGCCATAACTTCCTACTCCCATTTTCCAACTGGCAGGATCGTCACCCAAGAAATAATTGGACTTTTCACCAGTGGGTTTTTCAGCAACAAACTGAACAGCCTGATTGCTGCCGGTAAATTTAACACGGTAAGCATGAGACCTGATGGCGACTGAAGATTCAGATTCCCCATCTTTCAGATTGGGCGTTATTTTTACTGGTGCTGTTTTTTCACCTTCGTGGCCATGAATATATTCCATGACAGCCGAAAAATCTTCGGGATTGTTCTTCAAAACAGTGTATCCTTGATTGTTGATGAAGAGTGTGCCATTCCCTGCAACTGTTTTGAATTTGAAATCCCCCTTCCACTGCCCCTTGTTTTCAATGAAATCCAATGCATAAAAGGATTGAGCCTGAGCAGTTACACTGATCAAGGAGAAGAGTAAAACAAATATTGGAAACAGGAAAACCCTCATAGTAATAAGACAATTATTAAAAGTATACGTTTAATGCCTTAAAAGATGTTAATAATTGGTATTTATGCCGGGAAATATACTTAGGAAATTTTTCCCCAAAGGGTGCCCCCCTTCTCAGCCTTCAAGAATTGCCTGAGTGGGGTATTTTCCTCCATGTTAAGATCAGGATCTATCCCCAGCAACTCCTCTGCATATATTTTGGCTTTTTCAAGAATTGCCCGGTCTGCAACAAGGTCTGCAATCCTGAAGCTTAATGCACCGCTTTGCCTTGTTCCCTGAATATCGCCAGGGCCACGAAGGTCCAAGTCTTTTTCAGCAATTTTAAATCCATCATTTGTTGCGCACATCACCCCCAGCCTGTCTTTTGCATCCTTACCCACTTGGCTGCCAGACAAGAGGATGCAATAGCTTTTTTCGCTTCCCCGGCCAACCCTTCCGCGCAATTGGTGCAACTGGCTCAGCCCGAATTTTTCTGCACTTTCAATGACCATCACACTGGCATTGGGAACATTCACACCAACCTCTATTACTGTTGTTCCCACCATGATCTGGGTTTCGCGGTTGACGAAGCGCCGCATGTTCATCTCCTTCTGGTCTGAAGTCATCC
>CAILKQ010000067.1 GCA_903834825.1 uncultured bacterium
GCCAGGTGATCTTTTTGATTTGTCTCATAAACGTTTGTTTTTGTCTTTTAAATACCTTGTTTAGCTATATAAAAAGTAATTGGATGCCTATAAGGGGTTTGTCTTGCAGAAAGACATTGGGGAATAGGGCTGAAAGGTATAAATCTTAGGGGAAATAGACAAATATGGGGCTGAAAAGATCAGTTTTTAAGCCCTTTTGCCGTTCCGCTCCAGTCGGGATCTGCCGCTCCAATCCAGTTTCCTGAATTGTTGTACTGAATGGCATGCACCCGCCCAAACTGTGCTATTGTTTTGATCTCTTCGATTTTGATGCCGGATTGCCTCAGAAGATCCATTGTTTTTGTGTCTTTCCAGAAGACATTTTTGTGGTTTTCAACCAATAACCTGTCAGGAAGCTGGTAGACCCTTCCGGCTGAAAGCGCCTGTTCAAGCGGCATGCCATGGTCAATTACCCGGCTGATGACTTGCACGATGGCCGGCACAATCCTTGCTCCTCCGGCAGCACCCAGTGCCAGAAATGGTTTTCCATCTTTCAGGATGATGATGGGTGAAATATGTGAGGAAGCCCTTTCGCCTGGTTTCATTTCACCAAGATATGGCCCCATGGTGGTTGCCAACACGAATCCGTTTTTTTTTGAGGCAACTTTTGAGCCCATCAGCGGACCCACAGACTGGGTGATGGAAACCATGTTGCCATTTTGATCACTGGCCACCAGGTGGGTGGTATGGCCATTGCTATGGTCTGCTGTAGTGGTAGATTGGGGGAGGGCCATGGTTTTGGGCAAGCTGTCCTTCCACCTTTTTACGGCATAGCCCGCAACGACCAGGCTGTCTTCTTTGGTTTTCAGGAGCGGCCTGTCTTCGTAGGCTTTGTGGTGAGCGGCTGCATGGTACTGGAGGTAATCCTTTTCAGAAACCTTGGACAGGTCAACCTGTTCGAGCATTTGAAGCATTTCAATCACGATGGCGCCATAGCAGGGCAGTCCTGTTCCAATGATTTCGTATCCCCTGTACTTCCCCCTCACAATTTTTGCCTCTTCAGCCTTGTAGTTTTTCATGTCAGCGAGGGTCAGAAAACCGCCACCCTGCTTGATTTCTTCTGTCAGAGAATAGGCAATTCCACCGGTGTAAAAAGATTTTCCCTTGTCGCGGGCAATGGTTTTCAGCGTTTTGGCCAATGCAGGTTGTTTGAACAGTGATCCTCCGGCATACACGGTGTCTTTTTGAAGAAAATGGGCTACAGTTCCTTCAAATTTTCTCAGCTCTTTTATCTCAATGGATTCTCTTCTTGACTCTTCGCTGAGGAGCACATGTCCCTTGGAAGCGGCCTCAATAGCGGGTTGTATCACCTGTTTCAATGAAAGCTTGCCGTACTGCTGGTGGAGTTGGACAATGCCTTTTACCATGCCTGGCACACCAATGGTGCCATATCCCTGCTCCGCTTCTTTTGCTTTTTTGATGTATCCTGACGGAACCTGTGTGGTGGCATCCAGTCCTCTTACCCCTTGACCGGGGACAAAATAAATGGCCTGCAAACGTCCACCCAATCCACTCATGCTGGGTTCAACCACCGAAAGCATAAATGAAGAAGCTGCAATTGCATCAAAGGCATTTCCTCCTTGTTTGAGCATGAGCAATCCTGCTTCTGTTGCCAAAGGATGCGCACTGGCCACCATGGCAGCGGCTGATGTATCTTGTTTTTGCTGTGAAAAAGCCAGGCTGGTGATCAGCGTAAAGAGGATGGGCAACAATTGCTTCATGCAGGTGGGGTTGAAAGTACAATAAAGAGCAAAAGTAGATAAATTTTTTCTCTGCCTTACTGGGCTTGAATGTGCCAGTGGTTCGGTAGCAAGATCAGCCTATATCAAACTTCTAAAAAGATTTCGCGTAACTTGGTTAAGCCATGAAAGTATATCACTGTTTTGCATTCTACTATTGTTCACCATCATCAAAGCCAAATGAGAAAAATAATTTTTACAACTGTACTTCTTGTCCAAAGCGTTTTGTTGTTTGCCCAGGCCCAGATCCAGGCAAATGTATACAAGTGGGGCAGTGGGAAGACAGCGATGTTTGATGGTGCTGGTGCTATTTTCTCAAAACAGGTTTTGAAAGGCCATGCCATCGCGGGAGGAAAAAAACTAAAGTTCAACACCGGTGCAAGTGGAGACGAACTTTTTTTCATCATCAAATATGGTCCCGTGCATGTGGTTTTGAATGGCGTAGCACATGACCTCGACAAAGGCTCTGTTGTTTTTCTCTTGCCTGGCGATGATGTTGTATTTCACAACAAACGCAAGGATGATGTTGAAATTTATGAAATGCAAATGGCCTCATCCTCCCCAGACTTTGCCAGGGGAAAAGCGGCAGGACCCTCTTTTGTGATGGATTGGTTTGACATGAATTTCAAGCCACACGACAGGGGTGGCGTAAGGCAATTGTTTGACAGAAAAATTGTGATGTCGCCCCGTTTTGATATCCACATCACTACATTGAATCCCGGCTTGAGCAGCCATCCGCCGCATACGCACAAAACGGAAGAAATCATCCTGATGATTGATGGCGAAGGAGAAATGGTGCTGGGAGCATCAAAGCAAAAAATCATTACTGGTGATGCTGCATGGGTAGAATCCAATATCCCGCACAACATCACCAACATTGCCAAAAGACCTGCTGTCTATTTTGCCATCCAGTGGAATTAGTCAGATAAAAGGGAAGCAGATGGCGCATAAATTAACTTTGTGGTTCGTGCATAATTTTATTCATTCCGCACGGTAAACAATCAACAATTATTAGAATCGTCGAATTTCTTAAAAACGCAGTGCAATTGAAACATTTGTTGGACAATCCAGTGTGGGAGGCTTTGGCTACTGAAGATGCAAGACTGAATTGTGGCAATGATGTGGTAAAGTATTTTGCTGAAGACGTTTCGCCATTTGTTGGCATGAAGCATTGGGATGACCTTGCCATGCTTGAAAAGGAATTGCCTGTAGACAGGAATTTCTCCGTGATGATTGCCAATCAGGTAAGGATACCCGCTTGTTTTGAGGTTGTTTTTACTACACCATTGTACCAGATGGTTTGCACAAGGTTTCAACCCATTTTTGACAACGGGGTTGTTATGCGCAGCTTGGACGCAGCAGATGTTCCAGCCATGTTGGCTTTGACTGCTTTGACAAAGCCCGGCCCTTTTTCCCAGCGTACCATCGATTTTGGCCATTATATCGGAATTGTTGAAGGGAATAATCTGCTGGCCATGGCTGGAGAGCGTCTGCATATAAAGGGCTACACTGAAGTGAGTGCCGTTTGTACAGATCCTGCTCATCTGGGAAAAGGCTATGCTTCTCACCTCATGTCTCATGCTTGCGAAACCGTCATCCAACGCGGAGATATTCCGTTTTTGCATGTGAGGCAAGACAATACAAGGGCCATTGCAAAATACGAACACCTGGGCTTCAGCATCAGGTCAGCATTTTATTTTGCTGTCATCAAAAGAAAGGGGTGATGCATCAATTCAATGCTTTCTGTATCAGGGTCGACAGCTGATCGGCCCAGCGCTTGTAGTCAATTCCTGAAGGGTGCAGTCCATCTCCGGAAATCAGGTCGCGGTTTGTTCTTCCCTCTCTGGTAAAACCAGTGATGTCGAGATAGGGGCAACCATAACTGGCCGTCACCGATTTATTGATCTGGTTGAACCAGTCAATTTCTATCCGCATCCTGGCCGTATCACTGGTTGATGCATATGGGGTAACACTGTAATCGGGGATAGACAATACAAAAACATTTTCCTTTTTGCCATTGGCCAATGCAATTGCATTGCCCAGTAGGCCGGCAAAACGTTGCCTGTAGCCAGTTGTATCTCTTTTCTGGTATTGATCATTGACGCCAATCAGGAGGGAAACGATGGTATGGTTTTCAGGATTTTTGCTTTTGATGGCATTCTGCAGGTCTATGGTGGTCCATCCGGTTGTGGCAATATAGGTGGGACTGTTGATGCTGATGTTTTTTTGGGCAAGAAACTCGACCGTTTGGGCAGGATACCGTTCAGCCGCAGCCACACCCTGACCAATGGTATAGGAATCGCCCAGGGCCAGCCAGGTGTTGGGCTGGGGAAAACCAGGAACAACAGGTGTTGGAGGGAGATTCTCCATGGTTTCCTGCTTTGTGCAGGCAAATGTTTGTGCCAGCACCAAGATCATCATCAACTTTTTCATCATTGTTATTACGCATAAATGGAGCCGATTGTTCAGTGCTGATGAACAGTTGGCGCTGCTCAACAGCCTGATGTAGATTATTTAGCCTAATTTTGCAGTATAATATACCACCATGGGCTTTCACATCAATCCTAAAATAGCTGCAAAAAGCAAAACGGCTACAGCCAAAAGCAATACGCAAGGCGGGTCCTCAAAGTTCATCGCCAAGCCAACCAGCACCAAATCTGCCGGTGCCACTAAAAAACCGGTGAAAACAGGTGGTTCAAGGGGAAGCTGATCAATAGACCTTTGCTGATTGCATCATTGACCGATCATTTTCATGCCCATTTCTCCCAGAAAAGTGAAGAGTGCGCAGCGGGCAACTACGCCTATGCAGCACCAGAAGACCAGTTTGTTTAAAGGAACATTGAATCCAACGCCAACCCCAATGCTGATGGGCCCTCCAACAGTTATGGTGCCAATTACACCCAGTCCAATCAGTCCATATTTGTCCCAAATTTTTAAAACAAATTTACTTTTGGGTTTTTCCTCTTTCTTTTCTTTGCGGTATTTGCCCACCATCCGCTGTATCATGCCTCCCAGGTAGGCGGCAGCAAATACGCCCAACAATCCACCTGTGGTGCAGGCGAGAAAAATAACAATGGGGGAAAGATTGAATGCAAATCCTGCAGGTATGGCGGCATAAACCTCAAAAGTGGCGAGGCCAATGATGGTCAATATTTTGAAGATCATGCTTGGTTTTTCTTGAGCCGCGAAGCTAATCCGAAAAAAGCTACCACCAGGTTAAATAAGTGCCAAAAGAGATCAAGAAATTTATCGATAAATTTGCATTTCATATTTGATTGAATGAAGGAAAAGCTGAATAGGTTGAAGGCAGGCTTGAAGGGAGACTTGTTTCTCGATGACACAATCCGAACGCTATACGCTACAGATGCATCTGCCTACCGGGAAATGCCGTTGGCGGTTGCGGTCCCCCAAACGGTTGATGATATCCAGCAGCTGATTGCTTTTGCCCAGGCAGAAAAAACTTCCCTGATTCCGAGAACCGCGGGCACTTCCCTTGCTGGGCAAGTGGTGGGCAGTGGAATCATTGTAGACGTTTCAAAACATTTCAACCAAATCCTTGAATTGAACAAAGAGGAAGGTTGGGTGCGTGTGCAGCCCGGTGTGATCAGGGATGAATTGAATTTGTTCCTGAAACCCTATGGATTGTTTTTTGGTCCGGAAACATCTACTGCCAACCGTGCGATGATAGGCGGGATGGTGGGCAACAACGCCTGTGGGTCCAACTCCGTGGTGTACCGCAGTACCAGAGAGCATTTGCTGGAAGTGAAGGCTTTTTTGAGTGATGGGTCTGAAGTCATGTTTTCATCACTTTCTGCGGATGCATTTCATGATAAATGTGAGCTCAATACGCTGGAAGGCAATATTTATAAAACGACACGATCGATCCTCGGCAATTACGATAACCAGGTAGAGATCAGAAAAGAATTTCCAAAGAAATCTGTAGAGAGAAGGAATACTGGTTATGCCATTGACTTGTTGGTGGAAACAGAACCGTTTACTGCAGGTGGTCCTGGTTTCAATTTTTGTTCACTGATTGCAGGGTCTGAAGGAACACTGGCTTTCATCACTGAAATCAAGCTCAATGTAGTGCCTGCGCCCCCAAAAGAAACAGGCCTGCTTTGCGCGCATTTCAACTCCATTGATGAGTCTTTGCATGCCAACCTGATTGGCCTCAAATACAAGCCCAGTGCCAGTGAATTGATTGATCATTATATTCTGGAGTGCACCAAGGGAAACATCGAGCAAAGCAAAAACAGGTTCTTTGTGCAGGGTGACCCAGGCGCCATTCTTGTAATTGAATTTACAAGGGAAACCAGGGAAGAAATTCTCGCCATTACCCAACAGGTTGAAGCAGACATGCGGGCTGCGGGGCTGGGATACCATTTCCCTGTCCTCTTTGGAGCGGACACCAAAAAAATATGGACCCTTCGCAAGGCGGGATTGGGCTTGCTGAGCAATCTTCCGGGCGATGCGAAAGCCGTTCCTGTGATTGAAGATACTGCCGTCGATGTGGAAGACCTTCCGGAGTATATCCGTGAGTTCAATGGAATACTTGAAAAACATGGGTTGTATGCAGTGCACTATGCGCATGCCGGATCCGGTGAGCTTCACCTGCGTCCGATCATCAACCTGAAAACGGTGGAAGGAAACCAGTTGTTTAGGACCATTGCAGAAGAAGTGGCCACCTTGGTAAAAAAATACAATGGGTCATTGAGTGGTGAGCATGGTGATGGGAGATTGCGTGGAGAGTTCATCAAGCAGATGGTAGGCGAGAAGAACTATGGGTTGTTGAAGCAGGTGAAAAATGCCTGGGATCCACACCATATTTTCAACCCCAACAAGATTGTCGATACCCCGCCCATGAACACCATGTTGCGGTATGAGCCGGGACAGCTTACACCCGAATTCAAAACGATTTTCCGGTTTCACCAGCAAGATATTCTCCAGCATGCCGAGCAGTGCAATGG
Organism: uncultured bacterium; assembly: GCA_903834825.1. Taxonomy (GTDB): domain Bacteria; phylum Bacteroidota; class Bacteroidia; order Chitinophagales; family Chitinophagaceae; genus Pollutibacter. The sequence continues at coordinate 6,746 of CAILKQ010000067.1, forward strand.
ATCAGGTGATTGCAGAAAAACCCATCTCTCCGGCGGAACCATGTGCCCTTCTTATATGGCCACGCGCGATGAGAAAGATACAACCCGTGCACGTGCCAATATCCTGCGGGAATTCCTGACGCATTCTGACAAGCAGAACAGGTATGACCACAAGGAAATCTATGATGTGATGAGCCTTTGTTTGAGCTGCAAGGCCTGCAAGAGTGAGTGTCCATCCAATGTTGACATGGCCAAACTGAAGGCTGAATTCCTGCAGCATTACTACGATGCCAATGGTGTTCCTTTCCGTTCATGGTTGATAGCCAACTTCACCGCTGCTGCAAAACTGGGATCCATCGCTCCTACATTGTACAATTTTTTTATGGACAATCCAGTGACCGGCGCTGTCATTAAAAAACTATCCGGCTTTGCCCTGAAAAGATCAATGCCACACCTGTCCAAACAAACGCTGCGCAGCTGGTTCAACAAACACCAGCATGTGCAATCGCTGGCGCACCATTCCAAAAAAGTATACCTGTTTTGCGACGAGTTCACCAATTACAATGATGCGCATATTGGCATAAAAGCAGTTCAATTGCTGAACGCCCTGGGCTATGAAGTCTTGATGCCAGTGCATGGAGAAAGCGGAAGAACCTGGCTGTCCAAGGGTTTGGTTCGAAAGGCAAAGATTATCGCCAACCAAAACATTGCCTTGTTCAGCCCTTTGATCAACGATGCCACCCCGCTTATTGGCATCGAGCCTTCTGCAATACTGACTTTCAGGGATGAATATCCAGACTTGGCATCAGACGAAAACCTTGATGCAGCAAAGGTCCTGGCCAACAATGCATTTTTGATTGATGAGTTCATTGCCCGCGAGATTGATCTGGGCAGAATCACCAAAGACCAGTTCAATACCAACAAGCGGTCGATACAATTGCATGGCCATTGCCAACAGAAAGCTGTTGGGTCATTGGCCGATTCAATCAAGGTCCTTTCATTTCCTGAAAACCATGCTGTTGAAACAATTCCTTCAGGATGCTGTGGCATGGCCGGTTCATTCGGATATGAAAAGGAGCATTATGATGTTTCCATGAAAATCGGAGAACTGGTATTGTTCCCTTCAGTAAGGAAGCATAGCGAAACCTGTACTGTTGCAGCACCTGGCACCAGCTGCCGCCACCAGATCAAGGATGGCACCAGCGTAAAAGCACTTCATCCGGTTGAGATTTTGTATGAGGCGTTGGTTTGAGTAAATCTTGCAAAAGTTGAAATCATTGATTACCATTAAATCTTAAGATATGAGCAAGCTAAAAAATATTCATCCCGGCGAAATTCTTCTTGAAGAGTTTCTTGTTCCTTTAGAAATCACGGCTTACAGGCTTTCAAAAGATATTGGGATTCCACAAACGAGGATTTCTGAAATCATCAAATGGAGGAGGCGTATTACAGCCGATACTGCATTGCGGCTTTCTATTTATTTCGGTAATAGTGCTAGATTTTGGTTAGGGCTGCAAGATGACTTTGATATTGAAGAGGAAACAAATCAGAAGAAGACAGCGCTCAAAGCAATCAGACATTTTGCCAACAAAGCAGCATAATTATATTTACCCAATGCTTGACCTCTTCGGTTTCTCCAATGATCCTGCTGTCAATCTCCTTCCATGTGATGGTGAAGTTCATTATTTTGGCAGGTTGATCACGAAACAACAAGCGGACGATTATTACAATGAGCTGATGTCCAATATTGCTTGGGAAAACGACCAGGCCATCATTTTTGGAAAGCGCATCATCACCAAACGCAAGGTGGCATGGTATGGCGACAGGCCCTTTCAGTACACGTACTCGAAGATTACAAAACAAGCATTACCCTGGACACCTGCACTGAAAGAAATCAAGGAATTGGCAGAGAAGGAAAGCGGAGATTCCTACAACTCTTGCCTGTTGAACCTTTACCATACTGGCGAAGAGGGAATGGCCTGGCACAGCGATGCAGAAAAAGACCTCAAGAAAAATGGTGCCATTGCATCACTCAGTTTTGGAGCGGAAAGAAAATTTGCATTCAAACACAAAAAGTCAGCAGAACTGGTCAATGTATTCCTTGAACATGGAAGCCTGCTGGTCATGAAAGGGGAAACCCAAACCCATTGGTTGCACCGGCTTCCGCCCACTACAAAAATAAGTTCCCCCAGGATCAACCTTACGTTCAGAACCATTTTTGGTTGATGTGCTATCAGCCTTTCTCAACAATTGTTTGACGCTGTTTTCCAAATCCTCAATCCGCTGGTTGATGTTTTCCATGTAGACTGGTTTAAAGGTGCTGTTTTCTTACCCCTTCTTTGGTTATTTTGACAGGAACAATTAGTCCGTTTTTATCAAACCATATTTTTTGCGTTTTTAGTTTTCTTTCGGTTTGAATACTTTCAGTTGTTCGGCCAGTTCCCTGACCCGATCAGGGTTTTCGGCTGCAAGATTTTTCTTTTCTCCAATATCTGATTTCAGGTTATACAGTTGTGCAGTTGGACTGTTTCCCAATTCGATGTTGACAAGCGGATTGACAGGACGGGCATTGCTAGGCTCAATGTATTTCCAATCCCCACGGGTGATGGACAATGTTTTCATCCCTTCTTTGACCATGATCTTTCTTCCATTCGGTGATTTTCCCAACAGTGCATCCAGCATGTTTTCACTGTCGGGCGCATGACCTGCAGGAACCTTGGTTTTCAGCATGGTTGCAAATGATGCAAGAAAGTCAACCTGAGAAATCATCGCGTCAGAAATTCCTGGCTTGATCAATGCAGGCCAGCTTACAATGAAGGGAACACGGGTTCCGGCTTCAAATGCACTGTATTTGCCACCCCTGAGTGCGCCCCAGGGCGTATGGCCATTCAAGGCAGTAACAGCCTCATCAGCATAACCATCATCCAATACAGGACCATTATCGCTGCTGAGGATGATCATCGTATGCTTGTCCAGGCCCAGCTGTTCTAATTTATTGAGGATCTGGCCTACGGCCCAATCAATTTGCAGGATGGCATCCCCGCGGTAACCGAGTCCGCTTTTCCCTTTGAACATGGTGGAAGGCATGCGGGGCACATGGGGTTCGGTGAGTGCATGAAAAAGGAAGAAAGGTTTTGACTTGTTTTCTTCAATGAATTCAAGTGATTTGGTCAAAAATGTCAGGGGCATCTCTTCATCGGTCCACCGGGCTTTTGTGCCTCCTGTCATGAAGCCAATCCTTCCAATGCCGTTGACAATGGTGTTGTTGTGGCCTTGGTTCGGCGAAGCCTTCATTTTAAGGAGCTCAGGGTTTTCCAATCCTGTAGGGTCATTGCCGATTTTCTTTTGATAATCAACCTGAATAGGATCGGATGGATCGGAAGCCACAACATGGTGGTTCTCCACAAAAACGGTTGGAACACGATCGGCCGTGGCAGGGAAGATGAACGAATAGTCAAAGCCTATTTCATTGGGTCCGGGCTTTATTGCTCCGTTCCAGTTTTTTCGTACTTGATCGCCCAAACCCAGGTGCCATTTGCCCACCATGGCTGTTTGGTAGGAGGCCTGTTTGAACAAGGAGGCCAGGCTCATTTTGTCTGTAGAGATGATCAGTGCTGCATCGCCGGGCAAAATGCCTGTGCCCGTTTTTCTCCAGGGATATTGTCCAGTCATCAATGCATACCGGGAGGGCGTACAGCTTGCTGAAGTGGCATGTCCATTGGTGAACCTGATCCCTCTTTTTGCCAGCCTGTCCATGTTGGGTGTTTTGATCTTTGTTGCACCATAGCAACCCAGGTCTCCATAACCGAGATCATCTGCGTAAATGATAATGACGTTGGGCCGTTGTTGTGCCGAAAGGGTTGTGCAAAAAAAGAGGAGGATACCAAGCAACAGACGTCTTTTCATATGATCGGCTTTGTATTTAAAATTAGTATTGAGGGATGTTTCTTTGAAATAAACCAGCTTAAAGGTATGGCTAAACGCCGTTAATTCTACCTTTGTGCCTCATACAAAAAGGCCAGTTGTTGGCCCAAAATAAATTATGGAAATAGGAATTGACAGTTTTGCTGCGATGATGAGTGGCAATGAAGAGAATGCCATCAGTGATGCAGTTGCCATGGAACAGTTGTTAGACAGGATTGCGTTTGCTGACCAAGTGGGGATCGATTATTTTGGCATTGGAGAGCACCACAGAAAAGGTTTTCTCGACTCCGCACCAACGCTTATTCTTGCGGCGGCAGCTGCTCAAACAAAAAATATCAGGCTCGGAACTGCGGTTACTGTTTTGAGTGCTGCAGACCCCGTGCGTGTCTTTCAACAGCATGCAACACTGGACTTGATTTCAGGGGGAAGGGCTGAGATGGTGGCAGGAAGGGGATCCTTCATTGATGCCTATCCCTTGTTTGGATTGGACCTCAATGACTACGATGCATTGTTCATCGAGAAGCTTGACCTGTTGTTGAAAATAAGGGACAATGAAACCATCACATGGTCGGGAAAGTTTCGCCCGGCACTGAGGAGCCAATCCATTTATCCAAGGCCAGTACAGGATCCGTTTCCCATTTGGCTGGGTGTTGGCGGAACACCTTCATCCTTTGTAAGGGCTGGTACACTTGGGCTTCCTTTGATGGTGGCCATTATCGGTGGCGAGACCCATCGCTTCAGGCCATTGGTTGATTTGTACCGCGAGGCGGGTAAAAAAGCCGGTCATCCTGCGGAGCAGCTCAAAGTGGGCCTGCATTCATTGGGCTATGTTGGAGAAACCACTGAACAGGCTTTTGAATCTTTTTATCCTGGCTATGCTGCGGCAATGACCAAGATTGGAAAAGAGCGGGGATGGCCACCTACAACCAGGGCTCATTTTGAAGCGCAGGCTGGACCAACTGGAGCATTGTTGGTAGGCAGTGCAGAAGATGTTGCAGCGAAAATCCTTCGCCATGCAGAAGCCCTGGGCGGGATTTCAAGGGTAACTTTTCAGCTGGATACTGCAGAACTGCCCCATTCAACAATAAAGGAATCCATAGGGTTGATGGGTACAAGGCTGAAGCATCTGATTGCATCATACTGACGGGAATTTTGTATATTTAGAATACATCATCATTCCATGAAAAAAATATTTCTTCTTTTTCTTTTGTCTCTTTTTTTACTGAATTGTACTAAAAAAGAGGCAACCCTGACCGAACAAGAAGTCTATGCGGTATTGGATAAATTTGATCAAGGATGGGAACAGAAAAATGCCGATCTGGTAGATTCTGTTTTATCGGAACACTATGTCTATTATACCCAGTCTGGGCAACCCTTTGACCGCAAAAACATCATTGCAACCGCAGGATCCGATGTATATCAATTGCAAACCATGGACCGCGAACCTTTGACCCTGCAAATCGAGGGGAATACCGCCGTGGTGAACACCATCTGGAAAGGTAAGGGATTCTATCATGGGGAACAATTCAACGACAAACAACGGTGCAGCGTGACAATTGTCAAGCACAAGGGGAAAGTCAGGATTCTGGCGGAGCATTGCACGCCCATCAAGTAGAAGATGGCTAATACCCCTTTAATGTTTTGTTGATGGTGTCAACCAGCCCATCGTTTGCTGTATCATGTCCAAGTTGCCAGAACATGATGCCTCCTAATTTTCGCTGCATGATATATTTCGTTTTTGCTGCAATAGATTTTTTGTTGTCAAAAGTGGCGAAAGATTTGTCTTTGGCATTGTAGGCATAGGGCGCCTGTGCCGTTTCATCCCAAAACATCTTGTAGCCGCTGTTTTCAGAAATGCGTGTAGGAAACTGATTATATCCTAAGAAATATTTAAAGGTCCCCTTTTGGTAAAGTCCGTTGTTTTCTGGAGATACCCCTTCCCAGGTGCGGGCGTAAAAAGCTGCACCCACAATCATTTTTTTTGAGGGGACGCCCATGTTGAGCAGATTGCTCACACAGTTGTCTGTTGATTCTTTCTGTGTTGAAGTGCTGTACAACGCAGTATGGTGGCCTGTTACAGTAGAATATCCCCCAACCAGATCGTAGGTCATCAGGTTCACGTAATCAACAAGGGGCATGACGGATTTCCAATCCACCGACTGCTCAATGAATTTTTGAAATCCGCCTGCAGCAAAAGTGATGGTACTTTTTTTGCCCAATTCCTTGCGCAAAAGCCTGAGCAATTCAGTAAAATTCTGTTTGTCTTCCGGCACAAAACGATGACCTGGAAATCCTTGAATGGTGGGATATTCCCAGTCCAAGTCAATACCATCAGAACCAAAATATGCTGTCAGGGATTTCACGGATGCTACGAAGTCCTCCCTCCCTTTTGCTGTACCGAAAACGTCGGAACAGGGCGCGCATCCACCCCATCCACCCAAGGACAACAATACTTTCAGGTCCTTGTTTTGCTTTTTCATGGCCACCATCTTCTTGATCAGGAGGGTATCTTTTTCACCCCTGAGTTTCAGGTCATTGCCATTGAGCCTTCCAAAACAGTAAATGATGTGGGTGAAGTTTTTTGCATTGAAACTGTCAATGGCAGCAAGGCTTCCTGAGTAGTAAGCGATGACTGCTTTTTTTTGGGCGGATGCTTCTTGAAGATGGGCGAAACCCAAAACAAACAAAAGACAAAGCCCGATGATTCTGTTGTGCATGATGGAAGAAGTTTGTGCGTGATTCAAATCTAAAGAAATTAACAATGCAGTGTTGAAAATAATCATTCCATTAAATGTGTAAATTACATTCTTAACCATGACAGAAATTCTCTCTCTTCATTCCCAAGCAGAATGGCTGCTGATCTTGCTGGCTGCATTTATCATTGGCCTCACCAAAGCAGGGCTAAAGGGTGTTGACATGCTCAGTGTAACGCTGATGGCCATTGTGTTTGGGAGCAAGGCCTCAACAGGAATTGTCTTGCCCTTGCTTTGCCTGGCGGACATTGCAGCAGTTGCCTATTACAACCGGCATGCTGAATGGAAGCATTTCAAAAAGCTCACACCCTGGATGTTGGTGGGTATTGTGTTTGGGGTTTATTTTGGGCAGGACATGGATGAAGCCATTTTCAGAAAGATCATGGCCATCATCATTTTGTTGACCATTGTGATTGCATTGGTGATGGAATACAGAAAATCGCAGGAAGTCCCCAGTCATCCAATGTTTGTTGTGTCAACGGGTCTGGCAGCAGGTTTCACCACCATGATAGGCAACCTGGCAGGGGCATTTTCCAATCTTTATTTCCTGGCCATGCGGGTAGACAAGAACAGTTTCATTGGAACCGCTGCCTGGATTTTCTTGATCATCAACCTTGTTAAATTTCCCTTGCAGGTCTTTTTTTGGAAGAACATCACCATACAGAGCCTGAAAATAGATGCTTTGCTGGTTCCAACCCTTGCCATCGGCTTCGTAGCAGGCATCTTCATCGTTGGAAAGATAAAGGATGAACAATACCGCAAGGTGGTTTTGATCCTCACACTTGCAGGCTCGATACTGATGTTGGTCAGGAGATAATTTTTCATAATCCCCTCAATTGAAGCATACATGCACACCATTACTGTATGCAATGGAACAATGGGAAGGCTCTTCCAAAGCAAATAAACTTATTTTGAAGTGATGACCTGCTTGTAAAAAGCAATCATCCTTTTCAAATCTGAAATGCCAATGCGCTCATCAATGCCATGAAACCCTTTGGCATCCTGCATGGGTGTGAAGTTCAACACAGCTTCGCTGAAACCCCTGAAATAGCGTGAATCCGTTGCACCAATCATGAGATAGGGCGATACCAATGCGTTGGGAACAAGGCTATTGGCAATGCCTTCCAGCTTCTTGAATGCAGGGTGATCAGTAGGGGTAGTGGCAGAAGGCTCCATCAGTGAAATGGTTTGTTTTTTAACCATCACCCGCTCATCATTGATGGCTTTTTTTACAAAATTCACCACATCCTCACTGGTTTCACCCGGAAGAATGCGGCTGTTGAAAGTTGCCTTGGCGATGGAGGGAATCACATTGTCTTTGATCCCTGCCTTGACAATTGTTGGCACTATCGTGGTATGCACCATTGCATTGGTTTGTTTATTGTCTTCCAACCTGCTGATCACCATTCCTTTGAACAACCACATGTTGGACATCACCATGCGGGTGAAAAAAGATTGGCCAGCACCAGTGCGGTTGAGCAACTCGCCTACTGAAGGAGTGATTGACGCAGGCATTTGCTGTGCCCTCACTTTAACGATGGCCTGATTGAGTACATCAATGGCCGTTTCTTTTTCAGGCATGGAAGAATGCCCGCCGGGAATTTCAACGGTAAGGTCGACGTTCACAAATCCTTTTTCACCAGTTCCAATAACTGCTACAGGCCTGCCTACGTCTTTGAAACGCTGTGTATCAATCTGTCCACCTTCATCCAATACAAATGCAGGTTTGATGTTGTTTTCCTTGAACCATTGGGAGAAAATGGCGGCACCTCTTTTTCCTGCAATTTCTTCATCATGTCCAAAAGCCAGGTAGGTCGTGCGTTCAGGCACATGGTTTTCCTTGAGTAATTTTTCAACGGCTTCCATGATGGCAATGGCCGAGGCCTTGTCATCCACGGCCCCTCTTCCCCAAATGGTATCGTTTTTGATGATGCCGCTGAAAGAAGGGTAGGTCCATTTGCTTTCTGCAATCGCTTCCACTGGCACCACATCCATGTGCGCCATCAACACGTAAGGCGCTGCTGTTGTGTCTTTCCCTTTCCATTTGAACACATAACTGAATTGGTTGAAGGTCATCTTTTCCAGCTGCTGGTGCATCAATGGATAAGTGCTTTCCATGAAGCTGCGGAATTTGGTGAATTCCATTGTATCAATCGCAAGTGTATCTCCGAAGGAAATTGTTTTTATCTGGATAGCATTGCTCAAATGAATGGCTGCTGAATCGTTGTTAGGTATTTGAACCACGGTGCCGTTGAAAGCTGCTGTCTTTGGAAAGCGGAGGGTATTGACCAGAAGGATTCCTGCAACAACAGCGATGGCCAACAATGCGAAAAACAACAGACGTTTCATGATGATGGGGATTGAGAACTGAAGATATGAAGAAAGGCCAACTCAATCAATTTGCTGGTATGGTCAGCATGCGTTAAATTCAAGCATGAAAAATATGCATTCTCCTTTTTTACTGGTGTTGATGGCCATATTCCTCATTTCAACAGATGTAAAAGCCCAGCCAGAAAAAGCCGAAGCTGGCATCAAAGCCATCATGCAAGATATGCCCGTAATGGGATTATCTGTAGCTGTTGTTAAGGACAACAAGATCATTTATACCCAATCTTTTGGCACCAAGAGCAGGGAAAACAATGCACCGCTGACCAATGATTGTATTTTTAGGATTGCCTCCATTTCAAAATCTTTTTCTGCCACTTCCATCATGCAATTGGCTGAAAGAAAAAAACTTTCTATTGACCAGGATGTCAGTGAGCTTATTGGGTTCAAGGTGCGCAACCCGAAATTTCCAGAGACAGTGATCACCCTTCGGTTGATGATGTCGCATTTGTCTTCAATCAATGACAGCCAGGGTTATTTCAGCCTTGATGCCATCAACCCAGAAAAGAACCCTAACTGGGCCAAATCGTATAGCCATTACGAACCGGGCAAGGGCTATGCCTATTGCAACCTGAATTTTAACATGATCGGTGCAATCATTGAAAAGATTTCTGGCGAAAGGTTTGATCAATATGTCATCAAGCATGTATTGGATCCACTTGGATTGTATGGAGGATATGACGTGGATCGGTTGGACAAATCAAGGTTCGCATCTATTTATGAGTACAGGGCTGATTCAACAAAATTTGTCTTGTCTGAAGGCGCCTATGCCAGCCGGGCAAAGGAACTTTCGAATTATGCAATGGGATATAGTACGCCTGTTTTTTCACCCACCGGTGGGATGAAAATTTCGGCCACTGATCTTGCCAAATACATGCTGATGCACAGCAATCATGGAAAATACAAAGGAAAAAGAATCATCTCTAAAAAGAGTGCAGAACAAATGCAAACAGCCATGTCTGAAGAAGAAGGGTATGGATTTGCGATTGAAACCACCAGTAAAATGATACCAGGAAAAACCATGAAAGGGCATACTGGCGTGGCTTATGGCTTGTTCAGTGCCATGTTTTTCCAGCCGGAAGAAAAATTTGGCATAGTGGTCATCAGCAACGGATGTGCCCCAGGATATTCAGAAGGATACAATACTGTGATCAGGAAGACGGTCAATTGTTTATACGAAAGCCTGATTGCCAACTAAAGCAATTTTCTTTTAAATTCCAGCATTGGACCTTGATCAGTGCTTTGATTCCTGGTAGTGTTGTTTCAGGATGTCTGCTCCAAAGTCATTGCCTTTTTCTCTGAGGATGGCATGGATATGGTTTCCGTCATTGCTGAATCCAACATTGTCGTATTCAATCAAAAAGTCAGGACCGTTCAGGATATAGTAATGCGGTTTGTTGTTCTCCAAACTTCCAATCCAGGCGAAATAAATTTTTTCAATCCCTGACTTGATGATCTTGTCCATGAGGTGATGCGCCTTTTCGTGTTCAAAATTGTGAACGAACTCCTGGATCAGTAACTGCAGGATTTCCTTCTGGTCTTTTGTGAATTGTTTGGCCTGGATGCCATAATTGCTGTCGATGCGCTGGCTGCTTTTCGGGTTGGTGATGATGTCTTTTGGAACAGCGCGGTTCAAGACACCCAGCGCTTTTTGTTGGGCAGACATGGATTGAACCAGCATGAAACCAAAATCCTCTTCTTTGCTCAAGATCCGCAAGCCTGCATATTTTCCGGATTTCACTTCTGAGGGATCTGTTCCGATAAAATAAGGAGACATGCTGATTTTTTTGCCATCAGAAGTCATGCTCAGGGCCATGTGATGGCCGCCAAAATTCAGGCCCCAGGGTTCATTGTCTGCCGGCTTTCCAAAAATAGCGATGTAGTAATTCCCATGTGCCCACTTGAGGTTCTGTGTACCTTTCAGGGATTTCTCGCTGATTTTCCCGTCATCAAATGCCTGTTGGTAGAGCTGATTCAAAATATCATCCAATTGCATGATGCTCGTTGTTTTCAAATACCCTTGAGAGCTGAGCAGGGCTGTAAGTACACGGTGATAGGCAAGGCGGCTTTTGTCAGTGAGAGAGCCATACTGAATCCCCGGACGTGCATCCATCCCAACGGGCAGGTTGGTCCATTTCAACCGTGCAGGGTTATCGAATGCATAAATGGTTTTGGCCGTCTCCGCATCGCTCAATGTCAGTAAAAATTCATTGGTAGCCTTTACCAGTTGGGTATTTGACTGTGCATTCAATGTTGCGTTGAACGATAATAAAAGCAGACAGGCCAAGAATGATTTTTTCATTTGTTTTGGTTTGAAGGGCCAATGGCACAGCTTTTTCCAAATAACCGGTACCTGTTTTTTGCAATCAGGTCATACACAATATCCCTGATGGCCCTTGGGATGAATTGGAAATATTTCAAATAATTGGGAAATCCATCCAGCATTTTCGCAATTTCAATGGCTGCATTGGATTTGAAGAAGATTTTTTCATCTGAAATGAAGATGATGGAATCTATTTTTTTGGTGTCGATGGCCTTGTTCACCAACAACTGTTTGGCCGTCTCACTTTGGAGTGAAGCAAATTGTATTTTACTGTTCTTATCATGCTTGCTGATGAAGCGAACTGATGCATTGCAGAGATTGCATATTCCGTCAAACAGTACAATATTCATTTGTGTAAAGGTAGGATAACCTCCTCAATTGGGATTTTTAATGAACAGTATGATTCATCAAGGTTTTGTTGAACCATTTTCCCTGATGTTCATCCTGGTGTATAGATCTTCCACCTGCTTCCTTGCCCAGGGGGTCTTGCGCAGGAATTTCAGGCTTGATTGAATGCTGGGGTCGCTGTTAAAACAATTGATCCGGATATGCTGCCCAAGGTCTTCCCAGCCGAAATAGGCTACCAATTCGGTAACGATTGTTTCCAGTGTTTTGCCGTGTAAAGGATCGTTTGAGGCATTAGACATGTGCAAATTTATGCTTTTCACATAAAATCAAACAGCAAAGGGAAACCAAAACATACGATCGCTGCCCAGATTCCATATACTGGCAGCATGATGGTCATGCTTTTTTCCAGGTCTTCAATTTCGCTTTTGTTCATTACAATCCGGAAGAGTTTGTGCGATACCAATGAAAGATTGACCAATATGAGCAGGTTAGCTCCCAACACTGCGATTCTGTTCGGTGTTATGCCAAATTCCTGCAACCTGAACAGAATGGCGGAAAGTGCAATTCCGTTGACAACAATGGTCAACGCTGACAGCCCCAAAAGGATGTTGAGGTTTGTTAGGCTCTTTGTGTTTTTGGTGAATTCACTCACAGAAAACAGGATCAAGGCCATGACCCCGATCAGCAATCCATTGAAAATCATTAAGGCGTTTCTGTCATCATAGGGATAGTTTCCGGTACGCATCACCGATGAAATAAATATGAGCAAGGTGAGCAAAACAAAGGGTGTGAATATTCTTGCAATGACCGGAGATATTTTATTCACCAGTTGCGGATTGTTCAAGACAAGAAAAGTGCCAACAATTGGAACAGCCGCAAGTCCAAAAATGACAATGTATTGGAAATAGCTCTTTGTAATGTCAACATGGATGATGTCAAAAAGTCCTATGGTCAAACCGCTGAAGATGATTCCTGACAAAACAATTAGCGCACTCATCACAACGAAATCACCATTAAACCGCAAATACCCAATCTTTTTTTGCGCTTCTTTAAGGTCTCCTCCAACAAATGTGTATCCTGCAATCGCCCATAACATGAATGGCAGGTGTATGCATGCCAATATGATGGCATCCGTTTCTTTTTTCCCGGGTAAAATGTTGATGTAGATGACCGATAACACAATTGTAATGAAGGGTAAAATCAGTTGACGGATGGTCTGTTTGTTTTTCCATGAAAAGTAAGCAATCAGAAAAGGAAAAACCAGGAATGCGATGTTGCGGGAATAAAAACGCTCTTCATCAATTGAAAATATTTCCGGTAATTTGGCGAGTAAACCTGCTGTCAGTGCGGTAACTACCACAAACAGCAGTTCATTTTTTTTACCCCATGAAATTTCATCCTGTTTATAGTGCAATCTTTCATGCCAGGCCTGGGCAACAGCATTTTCCCTTATATCGGGATATACGGATTCAAATGCCTGGGTAAAGCCTGTTTTGTTGATTCGGTAAATTCTTTCCAGTTCAGTGGGATTATCGATGCTTGCAATGATTGCTTCTTTCATTTGCATTGGGTCTGTATTGGCCATATGAAGGTTGATATTGTATTTTCTAAACTAAAGTCCCAAAAGTCTAGATTAAATTAGATGACATAAAACAAATAATCTTTTTCAATTTAGTGAATATATTGCGGCCGAATATTTTCAGATGCTTTACCCCACAAAATTGGTTGAATTCCAAAATGGACTGCTGCTCCATGTGCCAAATCCTGAAATGGTGAAGCCTACTTATGAGCATTTGGTAGCCACTGCTCAGGCTGCAGATTTTCCTTACTGGGC
>CAILKQ010000068.1 GCA_903834825.1 uncultured bacterium
AAAAGATCCTATGGCCCTTCAGCGGTTGAAAGAAGCTTCTGAAAAGGCAAAAGTTGAACTTTCAGGTTCATCTGAAACAGAAATTAACCTCCCTTATGTTACCGCCATTGATGGTGTTCCCAAACACCTGGTTAAAAAACTGACCAGGGCAAAGTTTGAGCAACTCGCTGACAAATTGTTTGAGCGCTGCTTGAAGCCTTGCGAGCAGGCGTTGAAAGATGCTGGCATGAACGTGAGTGAAATTGATGAGGTTATCCTTGTTGGAGGATCTACCAGGATTCCTAAGGTGCAGGAGATCGTTGAAAAGTTCTTTGGCAAAAAGCCCAACAAGAGCGTTAACCCAGATGAAGCTGTAGCCATTGGTGCAGGCGTACAAGGTGCTGTACTCACGGGTGAGGTAAAGGATGTGTTGCTGCTTGATGTAACCCCATTGAGTTTGGGAATTGAAACCCTTGGAGGAGTAATGACCGTTTTGATTCCTTCCAACACCACCATCCCTACCAAAAAGTCTGAAAGCTTCTCTACTGCTGCTGATAACCAGCCTGGTGTTCAGATCCATGTTATTCAGGGAGAAAGGCCAATGGCCAACCAGAACAAGACCCTTGGTATTTTCAACCTAGATAATATTCCTCCAGCACCAAGGGGTGTACCTCAAATTGAAGTCACATTTGATATCGATGCCAATGGTCTGATCAATGTTAGTGCAAAAGACAAAGGCACTGGCAAGGAACAGAAGATCCGCATTGAAGCAGGAAGTGGGTTGACCAAAGAGGAGATTGAAAAAATGAAGGCCGAAGCAAAAGCCAACGAGGCAACCGACAAGGAAGCCCGTGAAAAAATTGAGAAAATCAATGCCGCTGATGCCCTTATTTTCCAAACAGAAAAACAAATCAAAGAGTTTGGTGAGAAGATTCCTGCAGAGAAAAAAGCAGTCATCGAATCAGCCCTTTCTAAACTCAAAGAAGTGCATAAGTTGCAGGATCTCACCTCAATCGAAGCGGCAACCAAAGAACTGAATGATGCATGGATGGCTGCAAGTCAGGACATGTACAATGCCACACAAAGTGCAGACCAGGCCGGACCTCAACCCAACGGACAAGAAGCGGGTGGAGCCAAAGCATCTGCAGACAATGTTACTGATGCAGAATTTGAGGAGGTTAAATAGCAAAAAAGAACATAAAAAAAGGGGATCCAAAAGATCCCCTTTTTTTATGCCAGTTCCATCCAGGTATGGTCTGCCAGCAGTTTAACTGCTGCGGCACATTTTTTGAATGGTCCGGAAGATCCCCATTCTCTGGGGCTGACAAGAGAAAGAAAATGGCTTCCATCTTTTTTCTCGTAGAGGTAATATTGTTGACCTATCACCGGAGTGAAATTCAATTTTGCACTGTAGATCAATACAGACAACTCTTTTCTTCTTTGAATTTCCTGGGCTTGTAATGCCAGCAACTCAATTTGCTGCCTGATTTGGGTCAGTTGCATATTGGTCTGTTCTTCCATGGCCGTCAGGGATTTGTGTCTGATCATTCCTTCCTCAGTGGGCCTGATCACAGCGCCGGAAACAGAGGTTGAATAGGGGAGCACACTCATTTGCTTGTGGTAATAGGAAATGTTCTGGTAGGCGTTTCCTTCTTGATTTGTGCTTTGCTCAGTGACTTTCAAATAACCATTGGGCTGGATTTCATGGAAAATGCGAAGCGTCTCTTCATCTGTGATCAGCAACAAAATCTCAAAACTGATGCTGTCTATGAACTGTACCTTGGCTTTTTCAGCTACTCCTTGGTCTGTCATGGAATGAAAATCTCCATCTGCTTCCAGTACATAATCGGAAGAAAAGGCCTGGTTTTCCAATGTAACCCAATTCATCTCTACACTGAGGTTGTTTCGCTCTCCGGAAGCACTCAACTTGTAGATGCCGGATTTGGGCCTTTCCCCTTTTTCATAAATTCCTTTTTCAGGGAAAAGTTGCCATGAGTATAAAAAGTTATATGCCTGAATCATGTCCCTTTAACAAAATTTATCCCTGATGGTTCTAAAAAATATTATTTTGAATTGGCATTCAATGAATTGACTTAATTTTGCATTGTATGACCATTGAACAAATAAAGAGTATGAGAGACCGCCTATCCGTCTTGAGGAGGTTTCTTTGACGTCGAAAACCGACGATATAAAATCAATGAGGACAAGCTAAAGTCACAATCTCCCGGATTCTGGGACGATAACAAGCGTGCTACGGAGATCCTCAAAACCATCAAACTTAATGAATACTGGCTCAACCTTTATACGTCAACTGATGCTGCTGTAGAAGACCTGGTGGTATTGTTTGAATTCTGGAAAGAAGGTGAATGCTCCGAAGAAGAAGTAAAACTGGCGAATGACAAGGCCATAGCATCCTTGGATGAAGCTGAGTTTAAGAGTACCCTGAACCAACCCGAAGATGAACTTCCTGCTGTGCTACAGGTCAACAGTGGTGCTGGTGGAACAGAAAGCCAGGACTGGGCCGAGATGTTGGTCCGAATGTACAGGATGTACGGTGAAAAACAAGGTTGGACTGTTACAGAATTGGATTGGCAGGATGGAGATGGTGCAGGTATAAAATCCGCAGTTTTGCAGTTTGAAGGTCCTTTTGCCTATGGTTTTTTGAAGGCAGAAAATGGCGTTCACCGGTTGGTAAGGATTTCTCCTTTTGATAGCAATGCCAGGCGTCATACTTCTTTTGCTTCAGTTTATGTGTATCCGCTGGTAGATGATTCCATTGAGATCGAAGTCAATCCTGCTGATTTGGTATGGGATTTTTACCGCTCGGGTGGAAAGGGTGGACAAAATGTAAACAAGGTAGAAACGGCAGTAAGGCTAAAACATACACCCAGTGGTATAATTGTTGAATGTCAACAAGCGAGGACCCAGGGTGAGAACAGGGAAAAAGCCCTCAAGATGCTCAAGAGTAAATTGTACGAAGAGGAAATGAGAAGGCGAGAAGAACTCAAAAATGCCAACAACGCCTCCAAGAAAAAAATTGAGTGGGGAAGTCAGATCCGCAGCTATGTTTTCCATCCTTATAAAATGATCAAAGATCACAGAACCGACCATGAAGTGGGTAATATCCAACCGGTAATGGACGGTGACCTTGATGGTTTTATCAAGGCTTATCTTATGATAGAAAAAGAGAATGTTTCAACTTAAAATTACCATAAATGAACAACGGTCATTACAGTTTGCCTATTCCTGCCAATGAACCCATCTTAACATACGTGCCAGGTTCAACAGAACGAAACAGGTTGAAAGAGGTCATCAATGAGCTGAAATCCACCAGTATTGATGTACCCATGTACATTGGTTCCAGAGAAATCAGAACCAACAATAAAGTAGCCATGCGTCCTCCGCATGAACGCAAGCACGTATTGGGATATTTTCATGCAGGTGAGGCCAAGCATGTAAAAATGGCCATTGATGCAGCATTGGCTGCAAAAAATGACTGGGAAGCCATGCCATGGGAAAGCAGGGCTGCAATCTTTTTGAAAGCGGCAGACCTTATCGCAACACGCTACAGGCCTTACATCAATGCAACCACCATGTTGGGGCAAAGCAAAAATGTTTTTCAGGCAGAAATTGACAGTGCATGTGAACTCATTGATTTTTTGAGGTTCAATGTTCATTTCCTGGGAGAAATATACCAACAACAACCCGTGAGTGCACCGGGCATTCACAACAGGCTTGAATACCGTCCGCTGGAAGGATTTGTTTTGGCCATCAGTCCATTCAATTTCACTGCCATCGGTGGAAATTTGCCGGCTTCAGCAGCACTTTGTGGCAATACCGTAGTTTGGAAATGTGCCAACACACAGGTTTACTCAGCCCAAATGTTCATGCGCATCATGAAAGAGGCTGGCTTGCCAGATGGCGTCATCAACCTGATTTACGTAGATGGACCTACGTTGGGTGGTGTATGTTTCAGCCATCCAGCATTTGGAGGGGTTCATTTTACCGGTTCAACAGGTGTTT
Source organism: uncultured bacterium (assembly GCA_903834825.1). Classification (GTDB taxonomy): domain Bacteria; phylum Bacteroidota; class Bacteroidia; order Chitinophagales; family Chitinophagaceae; genus Pollutibacter. The sequence goes on from CAILKQ010000068.1 coordinate 4,003, forward strand.
TCAACCAGATGTGGAAAACCATTGGTGAGAACATTGCCAAATACCGTTCTTACCCAAGAATTGTAGGTGAGACCGGAGGAAAAGATTTTGTCATGGTGCATCCTTCTGCTGATCCTGATGTTGTGGCCACTGCCTTGCTCAGGGGAGCATTTGAATTCCAGGGACAAAAATGTTCAGCTGCTTCAAGGGCCTATATTCCTTCCAACCTTGCCGCTGCAGTAAGGAAAAGACTGATTGCGGGCATCAAAAGCTTTAAAATGGGTTCTGTTGAGGACTTCAGCAATTTTATTACTGCAGTCATTGACGAAAAATCTTTCAACAACATCAAATCCTATATCGATAAGGCAAAAAGATCTTCTAAGGTGAAAGTGATTGCAGGCGGTAACTGCGACAAATCGATTGGTTATTTTATCGAGCCAACCGTTATTGAAACAACCGACCCAAAATATGTGACCATGTGCGAGGAAATTTTTGGGCCTGTACTAACCATGTATGTTTACCCCGAACGAAAGTTCAGTGAAACGCTTGAGTTGCTTGACCAGACCTCACCGTATGCCCTTACAGGTTCCATCATTTCTCAGGACAGGGCAGCCATTGTGGAAGCAACCCATATATTGAGAAATGCTGCCGGCAACTTCTACATCAATGATAAACCAACAGGAGCAGTAGTTGGACAACAACCATTTGGTGGTGCAAGGGGTTCTGGAACAAACGACAAGGCTGGCTTTTCCATCAATCTATACCGGTGGTTGAGTGTAAGGACTATCAAGGAAACATTTGATCCTCCCAAGGATTACCGGTATCCTTTCATGCAGCCAGAATAATAAAAAGAATTGAATTGCATATATTTACATTAAGTCAACTGAACAATGAAAGGAGTCAATACCATCATGGAAGAAGATCAACTCAAACTGACCTTAAAAAGGTTGGCCCATGAATTGATTGAAAACCATTATCCTTTTACAGATACTTGTATCATCGGTATTCAGCCAAGAGGTATTGCCATCAGTGATTTCATCACGCAGTATATCCAAACCATTCATCCGGAAGTCAGCATTCATTATGGAAAATTGGACATCACTTTTTACCGGGATGATTTCAGGGGGCAGATTCATATTCCCAGCATAACGGATCTTCCTTTTTCCATTGAAGGGAAAAAAGTGATCCTGATTGATGATGTACTCTATACTGGCCGAACCATCAGGGCAGCAATGGATGCCTTGTTAGACAATGGCCGCGCCCAGAAAGTGGAACTGTGTATTTTGGTAGACCGCAAGTTCAGCAGAGAACTCCCGATTCAACCTGATTATGTTGGAAAATCGATTGATTCCATCGTTACACAGAAAGTGAAAGTGATGTGGGGAGATGAAAAAAGGGTGATTTTATATGATAGCATTTGATACCGCTCAAAAATTTGTCGGAAAAATATAACTGTATACTTTAAATTTGCTTCCTAATGCAACTAAGCTCAAAACACTTGCTCGGCATTAGAGACCTCCTTCCGGGAGATATCCAGCTTATTTTAGACACAGCCCGTCAATTCAAGGAAGTACTTCAAAGGCCCATAAAAAAGGTTCCATCTCTTCGAGACATCACCATTGTTAACCTTTTTTATGAGAATTCAACAAGAACAAGGATTTCTTTTGAGTTGGCAGAAAAAAGATTGAGTGCAGACACCATCAATTTTGCTGCAAGTGGTTCTTCGGTTTCAAAAGGTGAAACACTGTTAGATACCGTCAACAACATTTTATCCATGAAGGTGGATATGGTGGTGATGCGCCACAGTGCAACAGGTGCTCCTCATTTTTTAGCGAAACATATTCCGGCTGCCATTGTCAATGCAGGGGATGGCATCAATGAGCATCCTACCCAAGCATTGCTGGATGCATTGTCCATCACAGAAAAATTGGGAGATTTAAAAGGTAAAAAGATTGCAATCATTGGAGACATCATGCATTCCAGGGTGGCTTTGAGCAATATCTACCTGCTGACCAAAATGGGTGCAGAAGTAACCCTTGCAGGCCCGCCCACCTTGATTCCCAAGCATATCAAGGATGCATTTGGTGTAAACGTTACCTACAACGTAAAAGAGGCCCTTGAATGGTGTGATGTTGCGAATGTGTTGAGAATACAGTTGGAACGCCAGAACCAGGTGCTGTTCTCTTCACTGCGCGAATACAACCAGGCCTATGGTATCACCAGGCGATTGCTTGATTCACTTCATAAAGAAGTGTTGATCATGCACCCAGGACCGATCAACAGAGGCGTGGAGCTTGATTCTGATGTGGCCGATAGCAAACAGTCTATCATACTTGATCAGGTTGAAAATGGTGTAGCCGTAAGAATGGCCGTATTGTATCTTTTATCAGGAAGAAAAGAATCAACACCTTAAAAAAAAACCATGCAAAAAATTTGTCTTTTTCCTGGCACATTCGATCCGATTACACTGGGTCATGTGGATGTGATCAAAAGAGCATTGCCCTTGTTCGACAAAATCATCGTTGCTGTGGGAAATAATTCCGGGAAATCTTCTATGTATAGTCCTGAGCAAAGGAAATCATGGATAGATGAGATTTTTAAAGATGAGGACAAGGTTTATGCCGCCGTCTATGAGGGCCTGACTGTGAATTTTTGTAAAGAAGTTGATGCCCAATATATTCTAAGGGGTATCCGGTATGTGAGTGATTTTGAATATGAAAAGACCATTGCTGATGCCAACAGAACCTTGGATCCTCGTATAGAAACTTTTTTCCTTACCTGCGAGCCCAAATACACTTCCATCGCCTCAACCATCGTGAGAGACATCATCCGAAATGGGGGAGATGCCTCCCTGTTTTTGCCAGAGGTGGTTTCGAAATCAATACAGAAACACCCATAGTTACTATGTTTAACCTGGCTACAGGTAATATTTTTCAACCATTTCTCTGATGGAAGGAAAAGCTATTTGTGCCAATTCGGCAGCTTCAACTTTATCCACCCACCGCAACTCAGTGATGTCCTCTTCTGTTTGAGGAACCAATTCTTCATTTCCGGAATATTCCATTTTGTACCAATGTGATGGCTTGAGTGCGGGTTTACCATGGAAAGAATAGGTATGGTAGGTTGTCTGTAATTTGCTACAAAGCTTCAGGTTAGAAATACCCGTTTCTTCCTCCACTTCTCTTAGTGCACAGGCTTCTATGGTTTCGCCCTCATCCAGTTTCCCTTTGGGCATATCCCATTGGCCACGCCTTAACATCATCAACAATTCACCTTTGGGGTTGAAAACCATTCCCCCGCCAGCTTCAATGATCATTTTATCAGCTAAAAATGACTGCCATTCCTTCTCTTTTGTGAAGACGACTGGGCCGGTTGGTTCGTGAACAATGATGTACATAACTTAATTTTCTTTTCTGATGAGCTTGATTCAATTTTGCTATATGACAAACGAAAAAACAGTTGCTGAAAAACTGCTACAAGTTAATGCAGTGAAGTTGAATCCCAAAGAACCTTTTACTTGGGCATCAGGCTGGAAAAGTCCGATTTACTGCGACAACCGTAAACTCCTTGGATATCCCTATGTAAGGGATTTCATCAAAAGTGAATTGTGCAACGTGATTTTTGAAAAATTCCCTGATGCTGAACTGCTCGCCGGTGTTGCGACTGCTGGTATTGCATGGGGCGCAATGGCTGCTGATCAGCTAAAACTTCCTTATATCTATGTGCGTCCGAAACCCAAAGAGCATGGATTGGGCAACCAGATTGAAGGGGATTATGAAAAAGGCATGAAAACAATCATCATCGAGGACCTCATCTCTACAGGCAAAAGCAGTTTACAGGTAGTTGATGTAGTGAGAAATGCTGGTCTTGATGTAATAGGCATGGTATCCATTTTTACCTACGGATTTGAGGCTGCAGCAAACGCCTGTTCTGCAGCAGGTGTTCCAACGATTTCCCTGACCAATTATCCTACCTTAATTGAATTGGCCGTTGAAAAAGGAACCATCGATCCTGAAGATCAAAATACATTGTTAAACTGGAGCAAGAACCCTTCAGAATGGGGGAGATAACCTTAATTTACAAACAAAATTAATCCAAATGAAAAAAGCAATTTTATCTATACTGGTCCTTTTTATAGCCTTGGCATCAAGCGCCCAACAAAAAAAACCAGTTACTGTCAAAATCAACACGCCTAGCGTTCAATGTGAGATGTGCAAAAAAAAGATTGAGGAATACCTGATGTATGAGGAAGGTGTCACCAAAGTGCTTGTGGATTACAAGCAGAAAAAAACAACTGTTACTTACCTGACAGATAGGACAAACCTCGATAACATCAAGACAGCCATTGCCAATACGGGTTATGATGCTGAAGAAGTCAAGGCTGCAGAAGATGCCTATGACAAGCTTCCCAAATGTTGCAAAAAACCTGCAAAATAACTTGTTAAGCATTGAACTTCAATATTTTCCATGCATCAACGCAATGAGGGATATAGTTGATTGCAAATTGGTTTTTTTTGACAATGATCTTTTATTTCGGCGGTCCAGTTTCCGTAACAGAATGATACTCCCCGGAGGCAATGGCCTGGTTTCCATGACTATTCCAGTCGTTGGTGGAAGGTCGGTCAAGCTGCCATTCAAAGCTGTTGAAATCGATTATACCAGCAACTGGCAACGCAATCATTTTCGCAGCATGGAAACCATCTACGGTAACTCGCCTTTTTATTTCCAATACAGCGCTTCGCTCATGGAAATTTATGAACAGAAACCACAATACTTGGTTGATTGGAACAGTATCTGTCTTGATTGGGTAGTCAAAAAAATGAAAATCAACCTGATTTTGCTTAAAGATGCCAACCAATTAACCGAAAACCAGGAAAAAAAGGAAAGAATTGATTATTATTTGCCGTCTAACCATGATAATTCTGGAAAAGGGCCATTCATCAAATATCCTCAATTGTTTGAGGACAGGATTGGTTTTAAGCCCAATGTATCCATTGTAGACCTATTGTTTACCCTTGGACCTGATGCGCTAAAGAAAATCACCAATCCTACTAAACCTCTTTGAGAATCAATGGTCTAAGAGTTTGTACTTATTCAAATTTTCACTATTTTTCCATTTAGCCAAACAATGTTCATGAGAAGACTGGTTGTTGTTTTTGTTTTGACTTTTTTTGGGACATTTTCCCATGCACAGGATTTTTCCAACAAGGGGAAGGAGTTTTGGGTTGGCTATGGCAGCCATGTCGCGATGTACAATGCCAATGGAACAGTTGACGCAGGGGGCGGAGCACAGGATATGGTTTTGTATTTTACATCGGATCGAAATGCAAATGTTACAGTAAGCATTCCCTCGTTAGGGTGGACTAACACCTATACCGTAGTTGCAAATGCAGTAACCACATCAGCACGTTTACCAAAGACAGGAGCACAAGATTCCAGAATTACTAATGAGGGCAAAACTGCTAAAGGAATCCATATAACCTCCGATGTACCCATTATTGCATATGCTCACATTTATAACGCTTCGGTATCCGGTGCCACTTTGTTGTTTCCTGTAAACACTTTGGCACGTGAATATTATTCCATCAATTACAAGCAAGTCTCAAATCAGAATTATTCCTATTGTTTTTCTTATGTTATTGCAACTGAAGATGATACCAATATAGAAATCATTCCAAGCGCAAGAACAATACTAAATAATGCTGGGGACACCATCAAGGTTAACCTCAACAAAGGAGAGATTTACAATATCCTTGGGAGGTTGAATACTGCATCCAATCCGTTTTTGGGAGAAGACCTGACTGGAACAAAAATCAGATCAGTTGCCACCCCCACAAGTCCATGTAAACGGATCGCTGTTTTTTCAGGATCTGGTAAATTGAGCATCTCCTGCAACAATGGATCAGGAAGTGCTGATAACTACATGCAACAAGCATTTCCATCCAATGCCTGGGGTAAAAAATATCTTACCGTTCCAACCTTGAGAATGCCAAATAATTTTTTTCGTGTTGCCATCAGCAAGCCTGGTACTGTGGTAAAAAGAAATGGCACAGCGCTTACAGGCTTACAAGGTGGTTTTTATTACGAATACCAAAGCAACACACCGGATCTCCTGGAATCTGATCAACCTATAATGGTTGCCCAATATATTACCACTGCAAACAGCTGTGGCAATACCCAAATTGCTGGCAATGGCGATCCTGAAATGATATACATCAGTCCTATTGAGCAAACAATAGATAAGGTAACAGTAAACTCCACACCCAATGCGGGGATAAACCAGCACTATATCAATATTGCCATTCACAAGAATGGGGTAAGTTCTTTAAAAATTGATGGTGTCGCTCCAGTGATAGTATCAACTGTTCATCCACAGGAATCTAATTATGCCTATTACCAAGTTCAGGTGGGGGCAGGCTCGCATACCATTCAAGCTGATTCTGGTTTCAATGCCATTGCATATGGTTATGGTGGTGCTGAAACCTATGGCTATAACGCCGGGGCTAACGTGAAGGATCTTTACCAGACCCTGACCACCAACAATAAATTTGCAACAGTAAAACTGCCTGCTACTTGTAAGGGAACACCTTTCAATATTGCTATTACTTTACCTTATGAGCCACTTTCCCTTGAATGGAAGGTTCCCAATTATCCGGCAATTCCTAAAGACAATGCTCCAAAATATGATTCAACATATTTGGTCAGTGGTAAACGTATTTATAGCTATTCATTGAAAGGAACTTATATTTATAATACGATCAGCACCTATAATATCCAAGTAATTGCCAACAACCCAACCACAGATGGATGTACTGGAGAACAGCAAATTGATTTTGATTTGCAGGTTTTTGAACCACCCAAAGGAGGGTTTAAGTTTACATCATCGAATTGCATCACTGATTCAATCGCATTTGTTGATACAACTACGTCTACTGCCAGGCCGGTTATTGGCTATTCATGGGATATGGGTGACGGAAACTTCTCTGCACTGAAAAATTTCAGTTATAAGTACAAGAATCCTGGGAAATATACAGTCAAGTATTTTGCCTACACGGATGTAGGTTGTTTGACAGATACCATCTCACAAGATGTATATGTAGACAGCGTTCCAGTTGCTAATTTTTCCATCCTTGGTCAAACCTGCCAAAACAAAGATGTCACGTTCGTTGATGCTTCCCGTGTTGGGGGAGGATCAAAAATAGTAAAGTGGTTGTGGGTAACTAATAATTCATTTACCAATGCTACCAATGCATCAGTAGTGGAGAAATTTACGGGTTTGCAACAATACAACGTACAATTGAGGGTCGTCACAGAATATGGTTGTTTTAGCCCAACCAAGTCATTACTGTTTTCAAACAACCCCAACCCATCTGTAGATTTCAGTTTACCCAAAATCTGCTTGCCTGATGGTATGGGAACCTTTAATGACCTAAGCACCATCGTTGATGGAAGCCAGGCCTCATTTATCCGCAACTGGTCTTTTGGAGATCCAAATGCATCTCCAACCAATCCTGATACTGCGATTAATCGTATTTCACCTACACATAAATATACTGCTGTAGGTCCTTATACAGTTAAATTAATCATCAGATCCAACAATGGTTGCGTAGATAGTTTGAGCAAACAATTGACCCAGGTGTTTGCACAGCCAAAGGCTGAATTCACCGTTACTCCTGAAGTTTGTTTAAGGGAAAATACAAAAATGAATGACCAGACCAATCCGCAGGGAAGAACCATGTTCAAATGGAATTGGACCTTATCCAATGGATTGAAAGATACCCTCCAAAATCCATTGTTCACACTCACAACAGCAGGTACTTATACAGCGAAATTGGTTGGCTTTACAGCAGATGGTTGCATCAGCGATACTGCTACAAAATCGTTTGTTGTTCATCCATTGCCTGTTGCCAATTTTAAGGTCATAGATCCGGCTTGCGAAACCGAAACCGTTTCATTTGAGCAGTTGTCAACCGCAAATGTAGGAACTTTAACAAGGTGGAATTGGCGATTGGGCAATGCAACAACTCCCCAAGATTTTACCAATGCCAATCAGGTAACAAAAACCTTTGCAGTCTGGGGTGACCAGGTGATCAAGTTGATGGTCGAGAACAGCAAAGGGTGCAAAAGTGATACTACAACCAAAACAATTCGGATTCATCCTAAACCAGTCGTCAACAACAGCATACCCGAAGTGTGCTTGAACGACGCATTTGCAGAATTCTCAGACAGCACTAAAATTGCAGATAACAGTACAGGTTTTGCGCATCTTTGGAGATTTGGTGATGCCAATGCCATCCCTTCAAATCCTGATAGCTCAGTATTGAAAGACCCAAGACACAAATACACAGCTGCTGGCACATACACCATGTCTCACAGGGTAACCAGTCTTGCGGGTTGCGTCTCTACTAAATCAACATCTTTTATTGTAAGTGGTGCAGTACCTAAATCCAACTTTGTGGTTTTGTTGCCAGATTCACTTTGTAGCAACGATACCGTAAGGATAAAAAATCTGTCTACCGTAGACTTTGGATTTATCGGTAAACTTGAAATCTATTGGGATTACGACAATAATCCAACGGTTAAGGATATCGACCAACTTCCGGATTCAGGAAAGATATACAAACATGTTTATCCAAAGTTTTCCAATCAGCCGCTTAAGCCTGTCAGAATTGTGGTTCGCGCATTTTCTGGTGGTAGCTGCTCTGATGATGAAAATAGTCAGGTAAAATTGTTGGGAAGCCCTGCTGTACAATTTGATTCAATCCCAGGCATTTGCCTTGAAGCAACACCACGACAAATTACCCAAACAAAATATACTGATGTAACAGGAATTGCACCTGGCGATTCAGTCTTTACCGGTAAAGGAGTTAATACAAAAGGTTTATATTCCCCTTTGATTGCCGGTGCAGGTACATATTTTTTACAATATACTTTCACCGCTTCCAATGGTTGCAAGGATACAGCAAGCAAAAGCATCATTGTTTGGCCCAGACCAACAGCAGATTTTGTTTTTAGCACCTTGAATTGTGAAAAAAACCCAATCACGTTCACCAGTAAATCAATTCCTAATACTGGTACACTGGTGAAATGGAACTGGAACTTTGGAGATGGTTCGCCCATTCAATCCACAGGAAATGCCAGTCCTTTGAACTATGTTTATTCTTTATACAAAACCTACAATGTTAGCCTGGATGTTGTAACCAATAACGGATGTACAAGTCAACCGAAAATACTTCCTGTGTTGGTTCATCCGCTCCCCCTGCTGAATTTTGATCTTCCAAAAGTTTGTCTACCAGAAGGGAAGGCCTTGTTCACCAACAATACCACCATACCAGATGGATCTGGCTCGCTACTCACATATTTATGGAATTTTGGCAATCCCAACAATACCAATCCAGCTGTTACCAAAGATGGTACACACAATTATCTTTCTTTAGGAAGTTACAGTGTAAAATTGGTAGCAACAAGCAACAACAATTGTAAAGATTCACTGACCAGGCTGCTGGTTGATGTATTTCCCCAACCCAAAGCAATCTATACAAGCCTTGATTCTGTATGCCTGGGAAAAGACATTCAATTTAGTGACAAAAGCAATGGATTTGTAAGACCCATCACAGCGTGGAACTGGGATTTTGGCAATGGCAATGTAGATAAGACAAAAAATCCGCTCTATTTATACAGGGCTACTGGAACCTTCAATGTTAGCTTGTTTGTAGTTAGTGCTGAAGGTTGTGTCTCTGACACGGCAGTAAAATCCATTACCATCCATCCTTATCCGAAAATATCTGCCGGACCCGACATGTATGTATTGGATGATGGTCAAAAAACAATTGTTGCCACAGCTACGGGGAACTCCCTCACTTATGCCTGGTCACCAGCGACTTATCTCAATTTTACCGATATTCTTCAGCCTTTGGTTGTAAAGCCGCAAGACGATATTGTATATACCCTCAGTGTTACGGGTAGGGGTAATTGTACAAGCACGGATGATATTGCTATTACAGTTCTGAAACTTCCAAAGCCCCCCAATACTTTCACCCCCAATGGTGATGGCATCAATGATCTATGGGATATCAAATACCTGGATCAATATCCAGGTTGTATCTTAGAGGTGTATTCGCCCCAGGGCCAACTTGTTTTCAGGTCTGAAGGATATGCAAAACCTTGGGATGGAACGTACAAAGGAAATGCATTGCCAACTGGCACATATTATTTTGTGATTGATCCGAAATCTGGCAGAAAGAAAGTTGCTGGATATGTAACCATTTTTAAATAGAAATGATGAGAAGATTGTTTTTGTTGATTGTCTGTTTTGTTTTTGTGAATGTATCCAATGCACAACAAAGGCCACACTATACCCAGTACATCATGAACAATTATATTGTCAATCCTGCCATTGGGGGTATTGAGAATTATGTTGATGTAAAACTCAGTGCCAGAAATCAATGGATTGGCATTGAAGGTGCCCCAAAAACTTTTTATGCCACCATTCATGGGGCAATAGGTAAATCTGACTACCGAGAATCAGCCAACTCTTTTGACATGAAAGGGCAAAACCCCAGAGGAAAAGAGTATTGGGCCAATTATACTTCAGCCCCTCCACATCATGGGTTAGGGTTTACCGCAGTCAATTACTCTACAGGCTATATCAACCGCATGACCACCTACGCAACCTATTCCTATCATGTAGGCCTTACTGCTACAACAAGTCTTGCAGCTGGTTTTGGTGCAGGATTTTCATCCATCAATGTCAACAAAAGCAAGATCACACTTGCAACAGCATTTGACCCGGCAATTGGTACATCAGTCAATGATATCAGCAAAATCAAGCCAGAGTTGAATGCAGGCTTATGGTTGTATTCTTCCAATTATTTTGCAGGTCTTTCCGCCCAACAAATCATTCCTGTACGGTTCAATCTGGTTGACAGCGCTGCCTATAAATCAACACTCGTTCCACATTTGTTTGCCACGGCTGGTTACCGTTTTTTCCTCAGCCAGGATATAACGGTATTGCCTTCTGTGATGTTGAGGTATATTGCTGCCACACCCTTGGCCGTTGACGCTAATGCCAAGATGCAGTTCAGGGATCTTATGTGGATCGGTGCCAACTACAGGATGGGGGATGGATTCGCAGGTATGGTTGGACTCAATGTTGCCCATACCTTCAATATCAGTTATGCATATGATCTCAACAAGGGAAAATATCTCTTAAGTACCATGAACCGTGGCACCCATGAAATTGTACTCGGTTTCACCCTGAACAATGCATATGGAGATCTTTGTCCAAGGAATGTTTGGTAATCCCTCAAATCTGCTTAATTTTATAAAAATTCAAAACATGTTCAATCGGTCCTTGGCTTTTTCATTGATGATGGTGGTTTGTTTGACCATTTCATGTACCAAAAAAACTACACCCACCCCAATACCTCCCACACCACCACCACCTGTAGTTGAAGTGGAAGACAATATACTATTTTCATTGGACCCAGATCCAGGAACCACTACAGCTACAGCCTTGTCTGGTATTTATTCCTTCAAGGTAATTTTGAGTTCTAAAATGCCAACGACAGGCATCAGCATTGACATTACAACAAAAGCTGATCCTTCAGGAACATTGCTGGAAAGCCAAAATGTGAAATCTACTGTTGCCTCCACTGAAATTTCTACTGGTACATTGGTTTCAGGCTCCCTTTACAGTGTTACTGTTGCTGTAACCAGTCAAAAGACTGCAAGCAATACTTTAACCAAAACATTCAAAGTTGCCAGGAAATAAACAATCTGAATTTTCCTTAAATACATTCGTACATAAAAAATCCCCTTCATTTGAAGGGGATTTTTTTATTGCTCATATTCACAAACATTATTTGGTAACTGCTTTCTCATCAATTTTAATCAGTACTTTATCACCTTTTATCATTGATCTGTATTTTTCAGCATCAACAATCTTGCCATTTACCTTTAGTATATCTTCTTCAAACTCAATGGTATTTGAACCCTCACCAATCAAACCGTCCGCTTTCAACGCCTGAATAAGGCCTTGATCAGGACCTTCCATCATGCTGATTTCAGCATTCGCAGTGTCAGTATTGATGATTGAGATCTCAACATTCTTTTGGATCTTGGAAGTTCCCGTTGGGTGCATTTGGGCAAGGGTAGGGGCGATCACCAATGAAACAATCGACATCAATTTGATGAGGATGTTCATGGATGGGCCAGAAGTATCCTTGAATGGATCTCCAACAGTATCTCCAGTTACAGAAGCCTTATGGGGTTCAGATTTCTTGTAAAAAACTTCTCCATTGATCTCAACACCTTTCTCAAAGCTCTTTTTGGCATTGTCCCAGGCACCACCAGCGTTGTTCTGGAAAATACCCATCAACACACCACTGACAGTAGCACCAGCCAAAAATCCACCCAATGCTTCTGGTCCTAAAATGAAGCCAATGAGCAAAGGAGAAACAATGGTGATAGCACCGGGCAACATCATCTTTTTAAGGGATGCTTCCGTTGAAATGGCCACACATTTGTCATATTCTGGCTTTCCTGTACCTTCCATGATTCCAGGAATGGTACGGAATTGGCGGCGAACTTCTTCAACCATGGCCATGGCGGCTTCACCAACAGCGCGGATGGCAAGAGAGGAAAATATAAAAGGGATCATTCCACCAATAAACAAAGAAGCGAGTACATTTGCCTTGTAAATATCGATGTGTTGATTATCCGGCATGGCTACCCCTACAAAGGCAGCAAACAAGGCAAGAGAGGTCAAAGCTGCAGAAGCAATGGCAAATCCTTTTCCGCTGGCTGCAGTAGTATTACCCACCGCATCAAGGATGTCTGTTTTCTCACGAACCTCGCTGGGCAATTCACTCATTTCAGCAATACCACCTGCATTGTCTGCAATAGGACCGAATGCATCAATGGCCAACTGCATGGCAGTAGTGGCCATCATACCTGCTGCAGCGATGGCTACACCATACAAACCTGCACAAGCAAATGAACCATAAATACCACCAGCCAATACCAATATGGGCAAGAAGGTACTTTCCATGCCTATGGCCAGTCCACCGATGATGTTGGTTGCATGACCAGTAGCTGATTGGCGAATGATGCTCATCACAGGACGTTTGCCCATGGCAGTATAATATTCTGTAATAATACTCATGAGGGCACCTACCACAAGACCTACTGCAATAGCACCGATAACACCATTGCGTGTAAATGCTAATCCACGCAGTATCATTGTTTCTGGCAAAATAGCGTTTACGATAAAATATGCTGCGATGGCTGTCAGGATCATGGAACCCCAGTTACCCATGTTGAGGGCTTTCTGTACAGCATGTGTACTTGCACCAGCAGAATCACTCACCCTAACAAACAAGGTACCAACAATCGATAAAAGAATACCTACGCCAGCAATGACCATTGGCAACAAAATAGGGGCAATGCCACCAAAATTGTCAACTGAAATGGTTTCCTGACCAAGTACCATTGTTGCCAATACAGTTGCCACGTAGGAGCCAAACAAGTCAGCACCCATACCAGCAACGTCTCCAACGTTATCTCCTACATTGTCTGCAATGGTGGCTGGATTACGGGGGTCATCCTCTGGGATACCCGCTTCAACCTTACCCACCAAATCAGCACCTACGTCAGCCGCTTTGGTATAAATTCCACCACCAACACGTGCAAAAAGAGCGATGCTCTCTGCTCCAAGTGAAAAGCCAGTAAGCACTTCAATGGTGCGCAACATGCCTTCAGCATTTCCATCGGGAGCGAAAAAATGTTTCAATATGATGAACAAGCCACCCAATCCTAAAACGGCCAATCCAGAAACACCGAGGCCCATCACAGCACCACCAGTGAAGGATACATTGAGTGCTTTGCTGAGGCTTGTTTTGGCCGCTTCAGCAGTACGGACATTGGCTTTGGTAGCAACTTTCATGCCTATATACCCTGCGGTTGCACTGAAAACGGAACCAATAACAAAAGAAATGGCAATACTCCAATGGCTACCTGCATTGCTCTGTGCCATGAATCCCAGCAAAAGGGCCACTATGGCTACAAAATAGCCAAGAATTTTCCACTCAGCCTTCAAAAAGGCCATGGCTCCTTCAGCAATATAAGTGCTGATTTCTTTCATTCTTTCAGATCCGGCATCCTGCTTTGATACCCAGCGAAATTTGATAAGTGTGTAAAGCAGTCCGACAACTCCCATCATGGGAACGAGATAGATCAAATTTTCCATAAACAATTTTAGTGCGTTTGGTTATTGAACGAAACAGTTTTTTACTGACTTAGGGGCAGCAAAAATAGACAAAATCTGATGAAAAATGAAGGTTTTTTGCCGAATCATTTTTACCTTTTGGGATTAGATAATTCCGGTATTGACCTTTATTCATCATCATCAGACTGGATGCCATATCCTTTGAATATTCCGGCTATTTTTTTGGACTGATAAATGCTTCTGTTGAACTTGTTTCCCAAGACAATGATGGCGGTAGAATCATCCGGAAGCCTGCTGAAAACGGTATTGTTTCCATGCCACCAGCCGTTGTGGTAGATGATTTTCTTTCCTGTTGGCATTTCAACAAGTCTCCAGCCCAGTCCATAGTTGCGGGTACCCCTTCTTTCATAACTATATCCCTTAAAAGCCTCTTCCAGCGTTTTTTCAGCAAAAAGCTGGTCTTTTGAGAGCGCAAAATCCCATTTCATCATGTCTCTTGGGGTACTGTAGATGTTTTTATCGCCATAAATGGCATCAAGAAACATTATCGGTTCCCTTTGATTGTTAAATCTATAGGATGGGAGTACCGATTCTGCCATGTCTATTGAAAAGACAAAACTATTGTTCATTCCAAGGGGCTTGAAGAATACCTTGTTGAGGTAGTCAGAAAAACTCATCTGACTCACTTTTTCAACAATCAAGGCCAAAAGGGCATAATTGGTATTGCAGTAGTCAAAATAGGCATTGGCCCTACCAGGTCTAAGCTTATCTGCATTGTCAATCAATAATTGTAAAATATCGGTGTTGGTAACAAATCGATGCGTATCCCACCCCATTTTTTCAACAAAATGGACATAATTGGGCAGTCCGCTGCGGTGACTGAGCAGGTTCCTGATTGTAATCAATGGAAATGGAAAGCCCTCCAAGTATTTTGTTATGGGATCGTCCAGCAGCAATGCGGCATTTTCCCATAGTTTAAGGATGGCCATAGCAGTAAAGGTCTTTGAAACCGAAGCCAAGTGAAAAGCAGTATTGGAGTCAATGGGCTCACCGCTCAATACATTTTTAAGTCCTTGGTACTGTTCAAAGATTATTTTACCATTCCTGGCAACAAGTATGCCGCCATTGAACCTTGATCGAAGCAATGTTTGGTCAAAAAAATGCTGGCTTGAATTCCTGAGTTCTTGGTCAATCGCTGTGAATGCAGTATTTCGTGGTAAATTGATGGTTGTTATGGATTCTTTCAGTTTGAGTGGGCTTTGCTTTCTGTATCGATCAAAAACATAAAATAGCGCCGAAAAGGCGATAAACAAAATAAGGAACAGTTTAAGTTTCTGCATTGCTTTGCTTAAATTGGAAACGGAACAATAAGTTGCTAATTTTGTTTAAATCTACAGAAAAAAAATAATGGTTAATACTAACAAAACCAGCTACCCCAAAGATAAGATCAAGATCTTAATGCTTGAAAATATAAGTGATGCTGCCATCAAAGTTTTCAAAGATGCCGGCTATGCAGACATCAAGAAAATTTCGGGTGCCCTTTCAGAAGATCAACTGATCAATGAGATCAAACAGGTACACATGGTTGGCATCAGGTCAAAAACACAGATTACCGAAAAGGTATTGCAGCATGCTGAAAAACTTCAGGCAATTGGTTGTTTTTGTATAGGCACCAACCAGGTAAACCTTCAGGCAGCCCGTAAAAAAGGAATTGTTGTGTTCAATGCCCCATACAGCAATACCCGGTCAGTGGCAGAGTTGGTCATCGGGGCTTCTATCATTCTTATCCGGAAAATACTGGATAAAAACAAAGCTGCCCACGAAGGACAATGGAACAAGGATGCCAAGGGGAGTTTTGAAATAAGGGGTAAAACCCTTGGAATCATCGGATATGGCAATATTGGTTCACAGGTAAGCATTCTTGCAGAGTCATTGGGGATGAAAGTTATATTTTATGACAATGTCACCAAATTACCACTTGGTAATGCATCATCCAGAAAGACACTCAAGGAGGTTGTTTCAAAGGCTGACGTCATTACCCTTCACATTCCTGAAACGCAACAGACCAAAAATCTGATCAATAAAACCCTGCTCAAACACTTTAAAAAAGGTTCAATCCTGATCAACTTTGCGAGGGGAGAAGTGGTAGATCTTGATGCTTTGGCCACAGCCCTCAGAGCCGGACATTTGTCTGGCGCTGCCATTGATGTTTTCCCTATTGAACCGGAGAAGAACGGGGATCCCTTTTCATCACCCCTTCAACATATCCCTAATGTTCTCCTCACTCCACATGTTGGTGGATCTACAGAAGAAGCACAGCATAATATAGGGGAGGATGTGAGTGCCAAATTGTTGCAATATCTTGAAATGGGGGCCACTACTGGATCCCATACCGTTCCTGAAATAAGCCTTTCCCCGCAGGAAGGCACGCACCGCATTTTGCATATTCATACCAATGTTCCTGGGGTTTTGTCTGAGATCAACACGACTTTGTCTGAAAATAAAATCAATGTGCTCGGTCAATACCTCAAAACCAATGATGCTATTGGTTATGTAGTCTTGGATATCGATAAGAAGCTTTCTAAAAATGCGGTTGAGCTGCTTAGAAAAGTAAAAGGTTCCCTTAAAGTAAGGCTCTTATATTGATTTCTATGATTGGTAACCATATCTTATACCAGTATTTTTCTGATGCAGTTGATTATCATATTGCCTTGTTTGGCAATGGACTCATCCATAAAACATATACTGTATCAAGAGCATCCGTCCCAGCATACATCCTGCAAGAGGTCAATACAGCTGTATTCAAAACCCCCTTGGATATTGCCTCCAATCTTGATGCCTTGTCTCAGTTCCTTAAAGAAAACAAAAAAGAAATCTTCTTTCCAACTCCAATCTCCACGAAAAATGGGGATCCTTATGCAATAGCGTCCAACGCATATTTTAGGTTAACGCCATTTGTTGAAGGAACACATTCTTTAGATGCTTGCTCTACTGCTGATCAGGCCTATGAAGCAGCCCTTCAATTTGGAAAATTCACTGCAGCGTTTAAAGGCATGGATGTGAGTATACTCAAACCTACGATTCCCCGTTTTCATGACCTGGCATTCAGGTGGCAACAGTTTACTGAAGCAATGCAGCATGGAAACAAGGATAGAATTCAACAAGCCTCAACAGTTATTGATCAAATACAAAATGATTTTACCATCGTTTCAAGGTTTCAATCCATCATCTCTTCATCGCATTTCTTGCAACGTGTTACCCATCACGATACAAAAATTAGCAATGTTTTGCTGAATGAACAGGGTAAAGGTGTTTGTGTGATTGATCTTGACACAGTAATGTCTGGTCTTTTGATCAGTGATTTGGGAGATATGTTCAGGACTTATCTTTCTCCAGGAAATGAAGAGGAAACAGATCTCTCACAGGTATTTGTGAGGCCTGATTTTTACAAGGCAATTATTGCCGGATACCTTGAACACATGAATGATGTGTTGAACAAGGAAGAATTGGACGCTATCAATTATGCCGGACAATTCATGATCTATATGCAGGCCTTGAGGTTTCTGACTGATTTTCTGAATGACGATACCTATTATGGTATAAAATATCCGCTGAACAATTACGACAGAACGATCAATCAATTGGCCTTGCTTGACCATTACAAAGCTGTCACGCTGTAGAATTTATTCTGCTTTCTTGACAAAGATGGTATCTGTAATGACCGATTTCATTGAATCACCAAAGTATAGATTAGCATTGGTTTTTATTGATTCCAATGCAAGCCTTTCATCAGTTGTTATTTTAATTCCCTGCAGATAAATCATTTTCAAATTCGGCAGATTCATCAGGTTTTTTACACCACCGGCAGTTGTCTTTGTATTTACAATGTTCAGGTATCCCAGATTATTCAATGCCGTAACCTGCTTCAATGCATTGTCTGAAATGTCAGTATGGTCCAGCCAAAGCTTCTCAAGGTTGATGAATTGATTGAGATTTTTCAGGTCATTGTCCTTCAATGCTGAAAAGGATAATTTCAATTCTATAACATGCTCACTGATTTCAGCTGCTGCTACCAATGCATCATTAATTGTCCCCTCAATATTATAACCAATCAGTCGAATATGATTGTCATCTAATGATATAGTTGAGACAACCCATCCCATTTTTTCAAGCCTTTTCTTTATTTGCTCATCAAGTTTATCGATGGGTTCCCTGGTTTTCACGATGGTTTTTTCTTGTATTTGGTTCTCCGCTTTAAAGGATGCCAATGCCTTGATCACCTTTGCATCTGGTGATAATGCTGCTACAGATTTATCAAAAGAGGCACCTGCATTGATCCACCATTGGAAAATGACCAGTTCTGCATCTGTGAGCTGTGTTTTTTCTTTAGGAGGCATGTGGTGCTCGTCAATATCATCCAACAAAATCCTTTTGATCAATTCTCCATCAGATGGATCTGTGGTATTGATCAAATTGCCATTCTTACCTCCCGCTTTTATCCAGCTAAGGTCATCCAAGCGTAATTTTCCTTTTTGTTTTTTACTGCCATGGCATTGAACACATTTCTGGTTCAGGGTATACTGTACCAGGTCCTTGTAAACCAGGGCTTGGTTGATGTCTTTGATGTCCAACGGCGCTGCCGTGATTGTTTTGGCATCAAGGGTTCCTTCAGTTAAAAATCCTTCTCCATGGGTAAGTGAACCTCCCTGGTGACCTGTCCAGGCCAGCATAACAAGCAATAAAAGTAGTGTATAGGTATGGGCAAGTCGCTTGGCCATTAATTTTTGCCGCAAGAAATAATATATAGTAAAGAGGGCAGTGGTTCCAATCGCCGTCCACTGGTGATTATCCACCAAATCTTGGTTGTTGATCCCTTCCAGAGAAAGGGTATATCCTGTGACAAGGGAAAGGATAGCAGACAGTATTCCTATTCCCAGGATCAGGCGAATCGAAGCAGAGAGATATGTAAATTTATCAAACCTCGTTAGTCCATCCATGACAATAACCAACACAAAAATACCAATGGGTAAATGCACCAAAACGGGATGAAAGCGGCCAATCAATTCTATCAGGTTCATGCGATGGTTTTAGCTGTATCTTTTTCTTATTGTTTCCATCATGTACTTGTTGATGGCCCATTGATCAGCAACAGGTTGACTAGAGAAAGGAAGGGTCTGCAGATAATTGGGCGGACCAAATTCAGTGAGGAACGTGATGGATTGCCCTTCAATTTTTTTTCTCTCAATGACCTTATCCCACCAATCAAAATGTGCCTTGACCTCATTTTTCCATTCTGGTGCTCGTGGATCATTTACTTGTGGACCCTCAGCATGACCAATCCTCGCATGGATATGTTCTGTTCTTGCCAAAGCCACATCAACACTGATTTGTTGATCTGCTAATAAACCCTCATGTACATTGCACCAGTGCGAAATATCAAGGGTCAGTTTAAGTTCTTTGAATCGATCGATGAAACCCCTGGAAACATGGGCAGCAAAAAGCATCCTGCCCCGGTGGGTTTCATGGTAGATGGGCACGCCTGAAGCATCAGATTGTTTAATGGTCATGGCCACCATTGCTGCATTGTCATCAAAACTAAAATAGTCTTTACCTGAATGACAATTGATATAAAGGGGTTTCAAAGAGATGGCTCGTTCAATTGCATCAGAAAACTGTTTTTTGTGCAATGTGGGGTTGGAATCATGTCCGCCTGCCAGCAGTCCAAGTTTAAGTCCCGCTTTACCGACGGCTTCACTCAATGCATTCATCTCAGCAATAGAGCCCGGAACCCATACTTCTATGCCATCATATCCATCTTTTTTGGCTGCTGCACAGAATTCCACAAGATTACCATTGAACCCCCAGTTGGTTGCCATGATGATCAGATTTGCGGCTGGCAACTTGATTGCAGGGGTTGCAAACGCATCAAGTTCTGTAGAAAGCAAAGAACCAGCCATCAATGATCCGGTCTTCAGAAAATTTCTTCTGTTGTTCATGGTTTGATTTAAGCGATAATGGGATCTATGGGTTTTCCAAAAACGTCTGTAAGCCGGAATGGCCTACCCTGGAATTGATAGGTCAATTGCTCATGGTCAAACCCAAGCTGTTTCAATATGGTGGCCTGTACATCATAAACGGAAACCTTTCCTTCAATGGCATTGTATCCAATTGGATCTGTTTCTCCATAGCTGAATCCAGCTTTGATGCCGCCTCCTGCCATCCACATGCTGAAAGCTTCGGAATGATGATCACGGCCTTTGAAGCTGTTTTGTTTGCCATCCCTGTTTTCCTGCATGGGTGTTCTTCCGAACTCTCCACCCCAAACCACCAGGGTCTCTTCCAGCAAACCCCTTTGCTTCAAATCCAGCAGCAAAGCCGAAACAGCCTTGTCTGTCTGCAAACATTTGCCAATGAATCCTTTGTCTAGGGCAGTGTCTTCCCCAGTGCCATGGCTGTCCCATCCCCAATCGAAAAGTTGAACAAAGCGTACACCTTTTTCAACCAGTTTTCTGGCAAGCAGGACATTGTTGGCAAAAGACTCTTCACCAGGTTTTGTACCATACATTTCATGAATATACGCCGGTTCATCAGCGATGCTCATGACATCTGGCACAGCAATCTGCATTTTGAAAGCCATCTCGTATTGAGAGATCCTCGCTAATATTTCAGGATCCTTGTATTCGTTGTAGGAAAGTTCATTTACATTGTTGATGGCTTCAATCGATGCTTTCCGCATATCCCTGTCAAAGCCATTGGGGTCTTCCAAAAATAATACAGGATCGCCCTCAGACCTGCATTGAACACCCTGGTAAACGGATGGCAGAAAACCACTTCCCCAGATGCTTTTTCCTGCATCCGGATTTCTTCCCCCAGAAGTCAATACCACAAAGCCAGGCAGGTTGCTATTTTCTGAACCCAGCCCGTAGGTTACCCATGAGCCCATGCTTGGTCTTCCTAACCTTGGTGTACCACAGTGCATCAGCAATTGTGCAGGGGCATGGTTGAATTGATCTGTATTGACAGCCTTCAGAATGGTTACATCATCAATGACCTGTTGAAAGTGGGGGAGGTTATCAGACAGCCACAAACCACTTTGTCCATATTGTTTGAAACTGGCCTGAGGACCCAATAATTTGGGGACGCCACGGATGAAGGCAAATTTCTTTCCCTGAATGAATGAATCAGGACAATCGAGGCCATCCATTTTTTGAAGTTCAGGCTTGTAGTCAAACATCTCCAGTTGAGAAGGAGCCCCAGCCATGTGAAGAAAAATCACTGATTTCGCTTTTCCCTGAAAATGAGGAGCGCGGGGAGAGAGGGGATTCGACACCAATGAGCCATCTGCATTGTTGCCGGAGAACAGGTTGCAGCTGTCCAATACTGAACCCATTGCCATCATTCCCATACCAGTCCTGCATTTCCCTAGAAAATGTCTTCTTGTTTGATAGGACAGGGCGGTTCTTTGTGCCTCCAGTTGTATTTTTTCTTTTGTCATTGTTGTTGTTCTAGTTCTTGGTGATTACTTCATCGAGGTTTAAGATGGCATTGGTAACGACAGCAAATGCTGCCAATTCCTTGCCTTGTTTTCTGTAAACAGAATCGGATAGCATTCCCAAAATTTTCTCTTTCTCCTTTTCAAGTTTTTGAAAACTGGAGGTGTAAAGCTGTTGAAATGCTTTGGTTTTTTGTTCGTTGATGGGGTGCCCTGTTGCCAAAGCATATCCTTTGCCAATTCTTTGCTCAAGAGAAAGTGATTTGTCTTTGAGCAGGTTTTGGGCAAGTTTAACGGAAAGATCCCAATACGTTGAATCATTGAGCAAGGTCAGTGCCTGCAATGGTGTGTTTGTTCTTATGCGCCGTGTGGCACATACTTCCCTGGCTGATCCGTCAAAACTGATCATAGATGGATATGGGCTGGTTCGTTTCCAATAGGTGTAAATAGCCCGTCTGTATTGGTCTTCTCCATCACTTTGTTTCCATTTTCGGCCATCATAAGGTGATCTCCAGATTCCGTCAGGCTGATAAGGCATCACACTGGGCCCATACATTTTATCGCTGAGGGCACCACAAATGGCCAGTGCCTGATCCCTTACTTGCTCAGCACTCAGCCTTACCCTTGGGGCATGGGAATAATATTTATTGAGGGGATCCTTATCTTTTGCCTTGCCCGTGGTTTTTGAGGATTGACGGTAAGTGGCAGACATGACCATCCTCTTCAACGTTTTTTTGACACTCCAATTGTCATCGTTCATGAATAGATAAGCCAAATGATCCAGCAATTCTGGGTGTGTCGGGTTGGCTCCCTGAGAACCCAGGTCTTCCAGTGTTTCCACCAATCCCTGTCCAAACAACTGCTCCCATAGCCTGTTGACCATTGTTCTGGCAGTGAGGGGATTTGTTTTTGACGTCATCCACTGGGCCAATCCCAACCTGTTCCTGAGCTGTATGTCTTTGTCATTGACAAACAATTCCGGTAATCCGGCCTCCACTTGTTTTGTCTTGAGCAACCAGTTTCCCCTTTCAAAAACATAAGTTTTGCGCTTCATGTCCGCAGGATTGTCGAGCATGATGGGCGTGAATTCAGCATCCGGTCTGTTCAAGGTCTGGATAAAAAGATCATGGTACGTTGTGAAATCTTTTTGATCTTTTCCTGGAAAACTGGGGGTAAATGCAAACCAGTCAAAGCGCATTCCATTGTCATCTTTAGACTTCAACTTGCTGTTTTCATAATTCAGGTAAAGGTCATGAACTCCAGTTGAGCCTGGTGGAAGATCTACCTCAAGCATGGACCACCCACCTTTGCTCTTGTCTACCTTAATTTTTAAATAGGGTTTGGCACTGGTAGAATCCAACCGGATGGTCAGTTGTCCATTGTCATTACCAGAGCCATACCGGATGAGCAAAGTTGACTTGTTGGTCAGGCTGATGGCTTTCATCCTTGCCCAAGATGATTTGCGCAACATCAGAAATTTGGTATCACCCAGCGCCGCATTGATCATGGAGTCAGCCAACAAGCTGTTGATGCACTGCTGCCCTGTTTTAAGCAACCTGGAATAATAAGTTTTGAGGTCATTGTTGCCATAAAGGTTGATCCAGGTCATTACAGAATCATATTGGCTGATGCTCTTGTTGCGAAACTCGCGCAACAGCGGATAATCGTCGTAGGTGTCCTCATCCCTGGAATTGTTGAAATAAGCCATGAACTTATAATATTCCTCATGTTTGAAGGGATCATATGGGTGGCTATGGCACTGAACGCAGGCAAAACTGGTTCCCATCAGGGTCTCCCAGGTCGTATTGACCCTGTCAATGATGGCAGCTGTCCGGAATTCTTCATTATCAGTACCCCCTTCATCATTGGTCATGGTATTGCGGTGAAATGCGGTTGCAATGAATTGTTCATCAGTGGCATTGGGCAAGAGGTCTCCCGCGAGTTGTTCTGTCAGAAACTGGTCATAGGGTTTATCCTGGTTGAATGATTTGATCAGCCAGTCGCGATACCGCCAGATGGACCTGATATAATCCCTTTCATAGCCTTTCGTATCAGCGTATCTTGCAAGGTCCATCCACAAGGATGTCCATCGTTCGCCATAATATTTAGAGGCAAGAAGATCATCAATCAGGTGCTCATATGCTTTGTTTGATGGGTCAGAAAGGTATTTTTGAGCAATGCTATCAGGGGCAGGTATACCTATAATATCAAGTGAGGCTCTTCTCAGAAGAGATTGTTTATCAGCCATATCTGAACGTGATAAATTATTCTCATCTAGTTTTTTATCGATAAAAAGATCAATGTCATTCTCATCATCATTGTCAAAAAAAGAAAAGAATCCTCCGCCTGGAATCTTCTGTGGCTGGACAGATTTATACGCCCAATGGGTTTCAAATTTGGCTCCTTCATCAATCCAACGGGTAAGGAGTTTAATTTCCTGTTTTGAAAGTGGTTCTTCCTTGTAAGGCATTCTTTCTTCAAGATCCTTGTGGTACAATCGCCTGATCATTTCACTGTTTTTTGCATCGCCTGGAATGATGGCTGGTTTTCCAGAAGCAGTGGGAGAGAGCGCCTCATCCCTAAAAAGCAGGCTGAAACCTCCTTTTTGCCTCACTCCACCATGGCAGGAAATGCATTTCTGGTTGATGATAGGTTTGATTTCAGCATTATAGTCTACTGGCTCATCTGTCAGGAAGAAATAATATCCCGTTAGGCCAAGTGTTAATCCAAGGATGGTAAGGAAAAGCGGAGATTTTATAATTGATGGCATATCAAAGCGTTGAGTGAAAATGTGTGACAAGATTATTTTTGAGGTGTTTTACTTCTGTTCCATCCAATGACACCTGAACCAGGTTCTCTTTCATATCGTTGTTGAGGTATTGCATTTGGCTTTCAAGTGTTTTTCTTGCTGAACTATGAAAGCATGTCGCGCCGGTATCCTTGGCAAGCTGAATGATATTTTCAGCCCGTACTCCTGATCCGGGCATAATCTTGATTCTTCCATTTGCCTGCGATACAAGTGTCTTGAGCAAGGTAATTCCTTCAATTGCAGTAGGTTTTAAACCGCTCGAAAGTATTCTTTTACAACCTATTGCAATTATTTGCTCAAGTGATATGAGAGGTTCTTTGACCCTGTCAAAAGCCCTGTGAAAAGTCACTTCCATCTTACCTGCCAATGCTACCAATTCCTGGCATTTTTCGACATCAACACTTCCGTCATTTTTTAATATACCTATTACAACTCCTTCACAACCATTATCTTGTGCACATTTAATATCTTCCTTCATGGTCTCAAATTCTTCTTGAGTATACAAAAAGTCTCCACCGCGGGGACGAATGATAGGGAATACCTGTATATGGGTTGATTTCCTGGCCGCTTTCATCATGCCATACGATGGGGTAGTGCCGCCTTCATGAGGATTTGCACAAAGCTCTATCCTGTCGGCGCCGTTCTCAGCAGCCAATTGACAGGATAGAATATCAAAGGCAATGACTTCTAGTTCAAATTTCATGTCAGTTAAAATAACTTTCACCAGGAATAACAATCTCTTCATTGGCAGATTTTACCGCATAAGAGAAACCTTTTTGAAGGGCATAAGCACCATAATTACCTTCTTTATCCATGGCAAGAAAGCCAATCTGTATTTTTTTTGCTTTTTCAGGATCTCTTTTGGCAATTCTTTCAACCACTTTTTTACAGGCTTCTCTTGGTGAATTTCCCTGTCGCATATATTCCACAACCAAGTGAGAACCAACGCACCTGATGACTTCTTCTCCAACACCAGTAGAGGTAGCCGCTCCAATTTCACCGTCTACAAAAAGCCCGGCTCCAATGACAGGAGAATCTCCAACACGACCATGCATTTTGAAAGCCATGCCACTGGTGGTGCATCCGCCACTTAAATTACCCTGTGCATCCAGGGCCAGCAGCCCAATGGTATCATGGTTATCGATGCTTCCAGGGAACATGTCGGTATCGGGCTGTTGTTGGTATTGTTTGTTCTCGATGTTCATTACCGGCTCATAGTTTGCTTTTTTCAGCCAGTTTTTCCATGCTTCTTCGCTATCTGGGGTAAGTAAATTCTCTTTTTTAAATCCATTGGCAAGGGCAAATTGAAGCGCACCGTCACCAACCAGGATCACATGGGGGGTCTTTTCCATGACCATCCTGGCTACTGAAATCGGATGTTTGATGTATTCCAGGCACATGACAGCGCCGCAATTTCCTTTTTCATCCATGATGCAAGCATCCAGGGTTACACGGCCATCACGATCTGGATAGCCGCCATATCCAACCGTTTTATTGCTTTCATCGGCTTCAGTGACGCGCGCACCTTTTTCAATGGCATCCAAGGCCCGTCCATTGGCTGCCAAAACTTTCCAGCCTTCAGCATTGGCTGCACGGCCAAAATTCCATGTAGAAATGATGATTGGTTTTGTAGGTTTGTTTGTCTGAATGGGCTCAGGAGTTACTGATGAAATTACAGGTAAACTAAGCAATGAATTTTTCAGGAAATCTCTACGAATCATTCTTTATTTTTATACCTCAATTTACTCTAAAGTTTAAATACTTTGGCTGATTGTTCATTTAAAATATCAACAGCTCAAGGATTAATGATTTATTTAATTCACTTATAATTTATATTATGTTAAATAGTATTTTGTTCAGAATCAATCAAATGAGATTAAGCTTTAGTTGGTCAACCTCTACATTCGTACTTTCTCATTATCTATTTATTGCTGGCTTGTTCTTGTGTTCTATTGCACAAGCTCAAACCAAGTGGAAAGATGTATCCAATGATTTTGGAAAGCTTCCGGCGAGCATCAAAGTTTTGAAGTCTGATGAGTTATTGGACGGATCGCCATCTATCATGTACGTCGCCACCATCAAAGCAAAAGATCATGCAAAACAATTTTTTGTTGATACTGCCTCCCGCAGACGCCTGACACCCAGCCAGTATTTTACCCGCAATGGTCAACCTCTTGTTGTGGTCAATTGCTCCTTTTTTGAATTTGTTCAAAACCGAAATGTAAACTTGATTGTACAAAACAGCAAGATGGTCGGATTTGACACACCTGCTGTATCCAGAAAAGGCAGGGATACCATGACCTATGTTCATACCCTTGGCAGTGCATTTGGCATTTTCAAAAACGGAAAGATGGACATTGCGTTCAATTATAATGATTCTGGTATGGCTGTACCCTTTGTGATGCAGTCAGTGTATACGCCCATGATTGATTCTGTAAGAAGATTAAAAATCAATCATCCTAGTTTGGCAGGGCTGAAACCGTGGAAAGTGAAACATGCTTTTGGTGGTGGCCCTGTCTTGGTACAAGATGGTCAGGTAAAAATATCGAACAATGAAGAAAAGAAGTTTGCTGGAAAAGCGATTGCAGACAAGCATCCTCGGACGGCTATTGGCTATACCAGGGACGGTACCATGATCATTTTGGCCATACAAGGAAGGATGAAGGGTTTGGCAGAGGGTGCTACCCTGCCACAAATGGCAAAAATCATGGTAGATCTTGGCTGTGTTGAAGCCATGAACCTGGATGGTGGGGGCAGTTCCTGTATGCTAATCAATGGAAAAGAAACCATCAAGCCTTCTGATCCCAATGGACAAAGACCTGTACCGGCAGTATTGGTGATCAAATAACATATAAAACAGTTGATCTGGTCATTATGCTAATCAGCATCATGAAATATAAAGAAAAAGTTTGATTACAACCTCACCATAATTCCTATGTTGATAAGGTAATCAGCAAAAGCTGCATCTCCTTTGAAATAAGTACCAGTTTTTTGGGTTCTGATCTTGTCCGGGACACTTTGGGTTCTGTTGCGCTGCATCGCAATAGGAAGATTGAAAAAGAATGTGGATTTTCTGCTTTGATAGGCGATCCCTGGTTCTGCTGATACCACATATCCAGGCCTTCTGAATCCTCCGCTTTCCCCAATGAGATCTTCTGAAGGAATCCCTTCCTTGCGAATACCCATGCTTACTGTCCACTTCCCTTTCATGTAATTCATGCCTGCACGGTACATGTATTGATCCGGAACACTCATGACGTTGCTTCCGTATTGCAACTGTGCTGTTGTAGACACGCCACCACGGGCAGTGGAAACACCATTCTGTTCGCGGGGATTGGAAAGATAGAAGAAATTAGCATACATAGACAAATCATGTGAGAAAGCATAATACCCATTCAATTCCAATGTTATACCAGTTCCACCATCGCCTATCTGAATGGACTGATCCACTGGCCCAAGGGTTCTGGTAGTATCATTGCGGTAAAAGTAATCCTGGTAACGATAATCACCAGAAGGCAGCTTGATTCCCAAACCTGCTTGCAGGTTAAATTTCTTTCTTTTGGAAGGATCCAACAACCAATAGTAAACCGCACCCCGGATATCTCCGATCCCAAATGAATGGGTTGTCTTCCTCGCTGATGCTCCGCTTGTATTGCCACCATGTTCATACAAGGATGAGCGGGCATTGGAAATCAATGGAAGATTAATACCGATGCTAATGCGGTTGTTGAAATGCTTCTGGAAAAAAAGATCGAGTCCAAAGGTATGGTTGATGACTTCCGTGCCCAACTCTACTCTTTCTTTTTGTTCCACCATCCCTACAAAATGTTTGTAAGACTTGAAATAACGGGAATTGGCCGTAAGCGTCCAACCTGAAGAATCTTTGATATCTTCTCCATTACCACAAGAATAGGCTCCTAAGCCGCGAATGGCCACACAACCTTGTGCATGAGAATGTTGAGCAAAATTAATTGAGATTATTGCTATCAGTATGATTGATTTTTTCATTTTTATTTCTTAAATCCTATTTCTCTTATCCGCTCCCTCAAAAATTTCCCATTCAACAAGTTATCATCTTTGTACCTGCAATATTTCAAGAATGTAGATTAAAAATAATGAATGCTTCCAAAATTTTGACTTCCGAGATGCAGTGAAAGAGGATTTATTTGAAGCTCCCCTGGTGTGCAATGATAAAATCAACCAGTGTTTCAAGGCTGACTTCGGCCCTTTCGCAAGCATCGCGGATATCCTCCCTGCTCACATTAGCAGCAAAGGTTTTTTCTTTGATGCGTTTCATGGCCCCTTTCCGTTCCATTCCTTCATAGCCATTGGGGCGCATCAAAGAATAAGCATGCATCAATCCGGATAGTTCATCAAAGGCATAAAGCATTTTGTCCATTCTCGTAACTGGCTCAACACCAAAATGAATGTGTCCATGTGAAGCAATGGCCCTGATGAGTTCAGGGTCAATATTCAAAGATTCCAGGTGCTCAATGATTTTTTTACAATGCTGGTCTGGCCATTGATCCCAATCTGCATCATGCAGTAAGCCTGCCATTTTCCATCTCCAGGCATCGGTTTCACTAAGATTTTCGACTTTTTTTGCCCAGGCTCCCATCAAACCTCCTACCTGCAACATATGCAATTTCAGCCTTTCATTCAAAACCCACTCGTTCAGCAAAGTTGAAACTTGTTCTTCGGTAAGCACATTGCCTGCGTTTTTAATGTCTCCGAATGTTTTTCGTCCAAGGTGAAGTGACATAAAATTGAATTTAAAAAAAGAGTTTGTTTGGAGGAGGAAAGATATAGACTAGAACTAATATTTCCGATATACTAATGCAGTAGACGCTCTATCACTAATGTTCCAACTTTCTTCCCTGCAACATTACCTGAATCCAGATCAAATCGGTAATGGATTCCTCCATATAGTCTGGAAATACTGGCTTCTTGAGCTGCCTGGCGGAAAGATTTGATCTCACGGTTGGCAATGCCAAATTCCAACAAGGAGGTATCAGTAAACGATAATTGATCACCA
>CAILKQ010000069.1 GCA_903834825.1 uncultured bacterium
AAAAAATCATCCTGAATGGCATCACAACCATTTCTACTGATTTTGAAGCGATGGGAATTGAAGCGGCCAATATTGTCACAACAGGTGTAAAAACAAAAAGCCAAGTGCCTTTTCGTTTGACAACAAGGGCTTCACTCTGATCAAGTTGATTTTCTGATCAACAACTCAGTAGACTGGCTCCTTGTTTCAAATTTGGTTTGGGCGCGCTTGCTTTCGATCAGTGATAGCAACAGGGATGCAGATGCTTCTCCCATCTCAAATGCTGGTTGTTTGATGACGGAAAGCGGCGGATTGAGAAGCTCTGTCAGGTCTGTATTGGAGAATCCAATCAAGGCAAGATCCTGGGGAGTCCGGATGTTTTTGTGTTTCATGAAACGAAGGCATCCTGTGGTGATCTTGTCTGATCCTGCAAAAATCGCATCTGGCTTGACACGCTGCTTGAGCAGCATCTTCATGGCTGATTCAACCTCATTGTAAATCATGCCACCATGGTCACAGTAGGCTACCATGTTTTCTCTCAGTGGGATATTGGCTTCTTTTAGCGCAGCCCTATATCCATCAAGCCTTTCCTGGGAAATGGACAGTCCGCTGTTGTTGGACAGGATAGCGATTTTCTTATACCCTCTTTCTATCAGGTGTTTTGTGGCTTTGTAAGCACCCTTGTAGTTATCGGCAATCACCTTGTGGGTCTCAATATCATCAATCACCCTGTCAACAAAGACAATGGGCAAACCTCTTTCATGCAATTTTTTCAGGTAGGAAAAGTTCTTTGTTTCTGTCGAAACTGAGATGATCAATCCATCAATGGATGATGAGGTAAGGTATTCCAGGTTCATCAATTCACGCTCTGCTGATTCCATGCTTTGGGCGATGATGACATTGTACCCATTTTGGTAGGCAACAGAATCAATGCCATTGATGACCTGGGAAAAGAAGCTGTTGGCTATTTCACATACAATCACACCGATGGAAAGACTTTTTCTCTCCTTTAAACTTTGGGCGATTCTGTTGGGTTTGAAACCTACTTTTTTCGCATGATCAAGGACGATTTTCTTGGTGGCATGGCTTATTTCATGGCTGTCTCGCAGTGCGCGGGAAACAGTTGAGGTGGACAGTCCCAGCTCTTGTGCGATATGTTTGATGGTAACCGCTTCAAACTTCATCTCATAAAGATAGGGTAGTTGCTGATTTTTTGTTGAATTCTGATTGGAGCAGTTAAATTTTGACCTTACTTTGAGATTGTCATTTATCGGGAACGATTGCGTAAATAAACTTTTAAACAGACCCCAAAACGATGGAAAAACAACATAGAATTGTATCTTGATGCATACATGCCAAATCATTCAAATCAAGCACATATGAGAAAAATTGCTATTTTTTTATTTTTCCTGTTTTCTACCATTTCAGGTTTCTCACAAGGGAAGTCTGTGCAGGGTAAGGTAACCGGAGAAAATGGGAACCCCTTAGAAGGGGTCACCATCCAGGTCAGGGGTAATGCCAAAGGCTTTCAAACAGATAAAAACGGCGCTTTCACCGTGCCTGTACCTGCCACAGGAAAACCAATACTGGTGTTTACCTATGTAGGGTACAAAACCTATACATTGGCAACAACTGCTGGTGCTACGGTAAATGTATCGCTGGAAAAAACGGAAAGCATACTGGAAGATTTAGTGGTGGTTGGATACAACAGCATCAAACGAAAAGACCTTACGGGATCTGTATCTTCGGTCAGTGCGAAGCAAATCAAAGACGTTCCATTGTCTTCTGCTGCTGAAGCATTGCAAGGCCGTTTGGCAGGGGTGCAGGTAACCAGTTCTGAAGGTGCGCCAGGAGCAGATATCCTCATTCGGGTAAGGGGCGGCGGTTCCATCACCCAAGACAATTCACCCTTGTATATTGTAGATGGTGTGCAGGTTGAAAATGCACTTGCTGTGATTGCCCCCCAAGATATTGCCACGATTGATGTGTTGAAGGATGCTTCTACAACGGCCATCTACGGTGCCCGTGCCGCCAATGGCGTAGTCATGATTACCACAAAATCTGGACGGCCTGGCAAAACACAGGCGTCCTACAATGGATCATACGGATACAGGGAAGTACCCCAATTCATGAGTGTTTTATCGCCCTATGATTTTGTCAGGTGGCAGTATGAAAGAAGCAGGGGTTCCGTTGCAGACAGTTCAAGCTTTGCCAGTACTTTTGGAACAACCTGGGATACCTTGAATGTGTACAAGAACATCAGCCCGGTGAGCTGGCAGGATCTTGTGTTTGGCCGAAACGCCAGGTTTCAAAACCACAATGCTTCACTGAGTGGTGGAAACCAGTCCACAAGTTTTAACCTGAGCCTTACCGCCAACCGTGAAGATGGTGTTCAGCTGGAATCAGGATTTGACCGAAACCTTGTCAATTTTAAATTGGACCATAAGATATCTGATAGGGTCAAGGCTGGTTTCAGTTTCAGGTATTTGGACCAAAAAATCAGGGGTGCCGGAACAACCAACAGTGGCTCCCGTTCAACCAACAGGTTGAGGCATACCATCAATTA
>CAILKQ010000070.1 GCA_903834825.1 uncultured bacterium
CCAACCCAATTCCCCGTTTCACAAAAGCCTTTTGATCCGCCCGGGTTCAGTGCCATTACAAACATCCAGTCCTCAGGAGAAACCAGCCAAGATGTAGCAGCACTGTTCACCATTGAGGAGAAAAACCGACCCAATAAATACATGCAGGTATTGTTTCCTGGAGAAATCAATCGAAGTTTTTATACAGGACTTGCACCTGTCAGTAAAACTGCTGAACCAATCTTCAGAACTACCAAAACACCTACCATCATTGTAGGGCAAAAAGGAGAAGCAGTCAGCAAGCCATTCATTGCCATCTATGAACCTTTTGGTGCAGATGCTGGGCGATGCATAGACAGGGTTGAAATAGAAGACAAATCAGATCCTGTCTCATTTAGTGCGCTCAAGGTTATCGGCACGAAGGGAGACAGGCAAATCATCCTGCAATCAACCAATGAAAACAAACGCCACCAGAAAAACCAATGGACATTCAAAGGCCATTTTGGTGTCATTAACCTGATCAATGGAAAGCCTGACTATATTTACCTTGGGAGTGGCCAGGAAATCAGCCATGGTCAATACTCCATCCTTTCCAGCCAACCCAATGGGGCTGTCCATCTCCAGATCAAAGAGAACATGCTTGAATTGAGTTGTAATCAAAAGATAACGCTGATCATCAATGGCATAAAGACAGAGCATCCCGCCGGGCAAAACCAGTTGATTCAGATCGGAACAGCAGGGAAAAAGAAATAGAAGGCATCGGCTTGATGAATCCCAGAAGGATTATTGCATGATCAGGATTTTCTCAGCACTGATTTTTTCTTGCTGAGAAAGGTTGCCATTGCCCGCATAGGTATTGCGTGAGACAAGACTGGTGCTTGCATAAGATTCAACACCGAAACCATTGTTGTAATGGATCAGGTTAGCATCGATCTTGATGCCTGAATTGCCCCGGTAAAGAAACTCCAACAAAATGCCAGACCTGTCATTGGCTTCAATCAGGTTTTTGCCGATCGAGATATTTTTGCTTTCAGACACCAAGATGCCATACCATGCATTTCTTGCCACCTCACAATCACTGACAACAACACCTGTGCAATGGTCCAGTGCAATACCGCTACCAAATGGAGATGTAGCCATCCTGCTGCCACTGATGTTGACCTCTCTACAATGGCTCAGCAAGAGGTTGTGCTGAATTTTGGGCCCAGGAACTGCATTGCCACCATTTTCATTGAAATCACATTTGCTGATGCGGAGGTTGTCTGCACCACTGATGAATGCGCCATTGAATGTGCAATTCCTGATGGTGATGTTGAGCAAGCTGATGTTCTTCATCTGGCCTTCTTTGAGAGAACGGAATAAAATACCACCCCTGTTGTACCCGCCTTTGAAAGACCTGTTTGAGTTGGGGTCATCGCCCGTTTGGGTTTTCAAGGCTCCTTCAATCACCAGGTCCTGAATGGTTACATCCTGCATGTCATTGGATGCATTGACCATGGCATCACGCATGCCTGAACTCGGGTCCAAGAACAGAATGGTGCCTATCCCCTCACCGGCCAATGTGATACCACTGGGTATTTTTAGGGAGGAAGGAAGGGTATGGATTCCGGTTTTAAGGATAACCCATCTTCCAGTATGAGAGGAAGAATCCAGGGCTGCCTGGATGGATTGTCCGGGATTTACGATGAAAGGGTTCTGGGGATATGCTTTGGCAGGATTGGCTATTGCACCAGCCACATAAGCAACAGGAGATGGTTTAGGAACGGCTTTTACAACCATGGTAGGTGCAGTTGAATACCTAACAGCAGACAAAACACTTCTGGAAGCCTTAGAACGCACTGAATCCGCTGCTTTTTTCGTCCACGGCAACGTTATGCCTTTGGAAAGATAATGCCTGTAAACATACTCATAATCATCCCTGAGGCCTTTGGCCCTTTCAGAAACAATACAGTAGCATTGCGGTTGTTGACCCAGCAAAAATCCGGCCGTATACTCATAGCCAAGGCCCATCCGGTTGTCAGCGATGGAGAAGAGATCGACACCTTGTGTGTAGCCAATCTGCGCTGCTCCAACAAATTCACCCAACCCGAGTTGCACATGGCCTTGGTCTCTGGGCGTTTCCTGGCATTGCCCATTGGGATAGATGTATTTGAAGATACTGCCATTCACAGGCCCATGCAAAAAATGATCAAGGGCATTGTCGAACATTTTTTTATCATCTAAAAAAACGCCCATGGCCATCAGGGAGTGGATGATGGCACCATCCCAGTTTCCATTGGCCTGCGGAAAATAATGGCGCAACAAGGGATAATAAACGGTCATCAACATGTTGCGGAAAGCATCGATGTCTTTCGCCTGCCAGCCTGCATTCGTATACCGCAAAATTTCAGCAGCATTGCACATCAAATGTCCAGTCCAGGCTGCCAGCAGCTTTGCATCATTGTAATCAAAATCCCAGACTCTGGGAGACCAAGCATTCAGGATTTCAATGGCTTTGTTCGCATACTTTTTGTCTCCGGTAACATACCAAACCAGGGCATTGTCATATGCCAGGTTAGCACCGTTCCTTAAATCATCTCCGCCGATATTGGGTCTTCCGTAGGGCCCGCGCAAAACATGGGTATGAGACTTGATCAAGAATGTTGAATCAGCTGCAGCCTTTAACCTGTCGAAAGCAGCTTTGTAAGGCTGCTTGCCTTCCAGAACAAATTTCTTCATCAAGGAAAGATCCTGATTAGTCTGGTCGATTCCAGGATGGACAAATTTCTGGGCTAAGGCCTGCGCTGAAAAAAGGCATAAAAAAACACCCACCAAAAAAAAGAAATTATAATGGTGGGTGCGAAAATTCATTGTAACAATTTTATAATGTGTAGCGGAGCATGCTGATGACAGCAGTTCCTGCGGCATTGATTGAATTCACAAAAATATAAGCCCTGTACTTCTTGTCTGCAGTTTCAACCCAAACGCCTGCTTCGGCCCTGAGGCCGATGGCAAAATTGGGCATATCGACCATATCAACATCCCTGAGATCAACATCATCCACATAAATACCGAACTGTAGATTAGCAAGGTTGCGGTCTTGCAAATTGAATACTTTCCTGAGTTTTGTACTCCTGTTCAAGCCTGAAGGAAGCGTCACACCGGGCAGATAAGCAGCATCAGCTGCTGGTGAAACCAAGGCATGGGTGAAAGTCGTTGGCACAGCCCTGAACAAATAAACCAGGTCTATTTTCCCAGGGGCTGCCGCTGCAGCAGCAGCATTGTAAACAGCCATATCCTCAATAGAGATGTAGGCATTGACACCGTTGGAAACAGCAAGATTTCTCTTGATACTCATTTTAGAGATAGTATACGGCCCCATCTTGTAAGAGGCTGTTTTCCCATCACTGCTGGTAACCGAGAAGGTAAAGGAAACAGACTGACCGCGTGCTTCCTCAGGAATCACATAATAATACCGCAAAGTAGCCGCATTGGTGTCAATGCTATAGGTTACTTTGGTAGACTTGTCGACAGTCAAAGAGGGTGAACCAACCAATACAGGTACATCCACACCACTTGAGTTGGTATAAAATGACCTGTTTTCAAGGTAAGTACCTGATGCGCCAGCAATAGAGGCTTCCACCTGTGCAGAAACCAGTTTACCGCTGGATTTGGGAATGGCCATGGCATAGGCAAACTCCAAAGGCAAGCTTACTATGCTGGGTCCAATTGTTCTTTTGATACAATCATTGGTCAGTTGAGAGACCGGATCAGGTATGGTGTATTCCTCTTTCTTACATGCCACCATTGAAGCCAGCATCATGATAACGAGAAAGGAAAATTGAATGTTTTTGTTTCGCATCGCAATTGTTTTAAAGAGATATTTTATTGAAACTTGATGTTGAGCTTGTATGCTTTTCTGATTTTTCTGTTGCCTGATACCACGGTATATACCTTGGGACTGGCCAAGTTAGAGAGATCCGTTCTTCCGGAAATCTTCGGATCCAGTTTACAGTCTGTTGCCAGCGAAAATTGAGGATAAACATTCTTAAGGTCTGTCCCGAACAGCACTTCAACATCGATGGTTTGGGCAACCGTATCGATTACAGCAGTCTTGGATCGAACACTGACAAAATCAGCACCCAACAATTCGAAATTGCTCACAAAACATTCTTGCCTGAAGGTAATCAGGAGTCCGTCTTCATCGACAACACTATCCTTTTTACATGATATGATGATGGCAGAGATCATCAGGATGGAAAGGGTTATTTTAAAATATTTGGCCATTGCTTCTTATTGAAAATTGATAATTAGGTATTAAGTCTAGAGGTTATCTCCAAGGAATGTTTTGTGTCAGGTTAGGATTGCGATCGCGCTCACCAGAAGGTATCCTGAAAATATAGTTTTGCTTGTAGGTAAGATCCACTGTATTAAGATAAAAACGCTCTTGGTTTGCACCGTAAGTATCCTGCCTCCAAACACCAACACCACCGGGAGGTCCCCAAACCCTTTCAATGGCCCTCCAGCGCCTAAGGTCAAAACCACGCTGTCCTTCTGCTACCAGTTCAATAATCCTCTCCTGCTCTATGGCATTGAAAAAAGTAGTCTTGCTTGAATATTTTGCCGGAGCCAAAGCAGGAAGATTTCCACGGCGGCGAACCTGGTTAACAACAGCAACAGCATCTGCCAATGGCCCACTTACTTCATTAGAAGCTTCTGCATACATCAAAAAGACATCTGCAAGACGCATGACAGGGTAGGCATAATCACCCTCACTTCTTCCAAGGCCTTCATAGTTTCTTACAAACTTCCTGAACACATAACCGGAGTTGGTTCCATCAGTATTGTAGGTAATATATTTCACACCACCAATGGTAACGTTGGCAGCCCATGACTGGTAGATGAAAGG
>CAILKQ010000071.1 GCA_903834825.1 uncultured bacterium
AATGAAGGATTTCGCAAAGCAGTTTTACAATAAGTTCAAGAAAACCATGCAAGAACAACAACAAGGTTGATTGCTGGATATTGAGGAGGAAGTAGAACCCGCCGAAGTCTAAACTTCAACCCCTTCAACCCCTTCAACCTCTCTCAACCTCTTCAACCCCTTCAACCTCTCTCAACCTCTCTCAACCAGAACATGAAAATCGGCGTAATCGGCAGTGGCAGCTGGGGATCAGCTTTGGTAAAGATCCTTACAGACAATCAACACCAGGTCATCTGGTGTGTGCGTTCTGAAAAATTGGCGGAGCATATCCGTACGCGGCACCACAATCCCAAATACCTGAGTTCCGTTTATTTCGACAACAAGGCATTGTCGATTACCACTGATCCTGCACTGGTATATGCACACGCGGAAGCCGTTGTGATTGCAGTACCTTCTGCCTATGCAGAAGACTATATTGAACCCTATCTTCAGCAGATAGCCAAAGGGGTAAAAATCATCTCTGCAGTCAAGGGAATGCTTCCTTCAAAGAACATGCTCCTCAATGAGCGACTGGCCATGGTTCCGGGTTTTGATGTGAACAATTATGTGACCATCATGGGGCCCTGTCATGCAGAAGAGGTGGCTGGTGAAAAGCTTTCCTACCTCACTTTTGCAGGCATCAATCCCCAGGTTACACAATCCATTGCAGCTTGTTTCAAGACATCCTACATCAATACTGTGCTGAGCGAGGATGTTACGGGTGTTCAGTATGCTGCTGTGCTCAAGAACATTTATGCCATGGGTGCCGGCATTGCCCATGGGTTGGGGTATGGAGATAATTTTCAGAGTGTGTTGGTGGCCAATGCCGCTGCCGAAATGTCCCGCTTTTTGAAGGCGATTTCCGGCGATGTTTCTTCCTGTGTCAATTATTCCTCTTCTGTTTATTTGGGTGATTTGTTGGTTACCTGTTATTCGCTGTTCAGCAGAAACCGATCCTTTGGAAACATGATCGGCAAAGGGTATAGTGTTGAAGCGACAAGGCTCGCCATGCAAATGGTTGCGGAAGGGTATCCTGCCTCAAAATGCATTGCAGCATTGAACGGGAAGGCAGGCGCAGAAATGCCGATTGCAGCGGGCATCTACACCATACTCTGGGAGGCAGAAGATCCGATCAGGGCCTTTGAAAAAATCGAAGCAGTTTTGATTTGATCAATC
Organism: uncultured bacterium; assembly: GCA_903834825.1. Classification (GTDB taxonomy): domain Bacteria; phylum Bacteroidota; class Bacteroidia; order Chitinophagales; family Chitinophagaceae; genus Pollutibacter. Next base: position 1,195 of record CAILKQ010000071.1, read on the forward strand.
TTCCAGAAAGAAAAGGGATGAAGCGATACCATCTGCAAAAAACCTCCCTTCGCCTGATAATACCCAACTGTTCTCTGTTGAAATTATTTTTCCTGAACGGATGAACTGTTCTACTGCTGTTGAGATGATCTGCAGTTTATCGTTGCCCCACCTTGTTTTGATGGTTTCTTTTTGCATCCCTTTGATGGACCGAAGGGACGTCATGATGTACTCGTTGAGTTGGTCTATTTCCCGCAGTGTTTCTTCCTCATGGGGTAGGATTCCTGCTTCGATGGATTGACTATATTTCAGGTTATCAGCAATGTTCCAGCTTCTTTTTGTTCCGCTAAAGGAGTGTGCGGAAGGCCCGAAACCCAGATAGGATTTGCCTTCCCAATAAGCACTGTTGTGTTGGCTTTCTTTTCCTGGCAGGGCAAGATTGGAGATTTCATAATGGCTATATCCAGCAAGTGAACTCAGTTGAACCAGGGCCTCAAATCTTTCGGCCTGTTCATCTGCGCTGATTTTTTCTTTTTTTCCACTGCCGATCATGTGGTGCAATGCCGTTCCCTCCTCCACGGTAAGCGCATAACAGGAAAGATGGGGAATTTTCATTTCAATGGCTTTTTCGAGGTCTTTGATCCACCCTTGCTGGGTCTGTCCTGGCGTTCCATAGATCAGGTCGATGCTGAAATTGTCAAACCCTGCCTCCCTGATGGTTTGGATGCATTGAATAGACTGGCTGGCATCATGTGCCCTGTTCATCCACTGCAGGTTTTCATCCGCAAAGGATTGCACGCCAATGCTGAAGCGGTTGATGCCCATTCGCTTCCAGGCCCTGGCTTTCTCTGCTGTGATGTCGTCAGGATTGGCTTCCAGGGTGATTTCCGGATTGCTGCTGATGGTGTAATGGGTCTTGATGGTATCCAGCATCTTGTTTATTGCTTCAGGAGCCAGGATAGAGGGTGTGCCTCCTCCAAAATAAATGGTCTGAACTGCTTCGTTTATTTCGGATGAACGCAGGGAGATTTCTTTGATGATGGATATCACCACGGCTTCCGCCTTGCCCAGGGAGGTTGAAAAATGGAAATTGCAGTAATGGCAAGCTTTTCTGCAAAAGGGGATATGGATGTAAATGCCGGCCATTTGATCTGGATTAAAAGAAGCTGTGTAGATTTGTGAACGTGCAACGTTCCATTTCATTTTTCATCCTCATGTTTTTCTTATGCCCTGTTTCAACAATGGCCCAGGAAAAGCATCGGCTTGAATTGAACTGTAGGGACAAAGGTAATGCAGCTTTGGCCGAACTGGTCAGCATTCCTGCTGATTTCTCAACAAAAGAAGCCATCAGTCTTTTTTTGAAAACAACTGTTGTTGAAGGCCTGCAACGCAAAGGCTATCTGTCCATTTCTGTGGATAGCATGGCGGTTGAACAATATGTTACAAAGGCCTGGATATTTTTGGGAGACCCATACAAATGGGGAGAATTGCTGGTAGACAGTTCCATCCTTGTAGTCGAAAGCATGAAAAGCAATGCCATCCAACCCCTGGCTGGTGAGTTGTTGACCATGGCTTCCATCGCCCTGCTCAAAGAAACCATGCTCCGGAATTTTGAAGAGAATGGCTATCCCTTTGCCTCCATTCAACTTGATAGCAGTTATTTCAGGGGGAATGAACTCTGTGCAAGATTGAGGGCCATCAAAGGTCCTTTGTACCGGATTGACAGCCTTCATGTTGAAGGGAAAAGATTCATCAAAAAAGGATTTTTACAGCAATACCTTGCACTCGGAGGTGGAGGAATGTACAGGAAAAGCAATCTGGATGCATTGTCTGGCCGTTTATTGGCACTGGGGTTTCTAAAAGAATCAAGGCCCTGGGACCTCAGTCTTCTGGGTACAGGAGCGTCTGTCAACCTTTACCTGGAGCCACAGCGGAGCAGCCGTTTCAACCTGCTGGCAGGGCTGATGCCTTCCAACCAACAATTGGGAGGAAAAATGTTGCTCACGGGGGAGGCAGATTTGGACCTCAAAAATACATTTGGTGCCGGAGAAAACTTCATGCTCAATTGGCAACAACTGCAGGTAAAGTCTCCCAGATTGCAGATCGGATTTCAAAAGCCTTATATGTTCAAAAGCAATGCCGGCCTTGATTTTCGCTTCAATTTGCTGAAAAAGGATTCCTCTTTCATCAACATCAACACAAGGCTTGGGCTACAGTATGAGGTTAACAAAAAACAGGTTGCAAAGCTTTTTTTTCAGCAGTATGCAAGCAACCTGATTGAGGTGGACACCAACTTCATCAAGCGCACCAAAAAACTGCCTGTATGCTTAGACCTGCGCACCACCAATATTGGTGCGGAATTGCAATACAATGGAACCGATTACCGTTTCAATCCCCGCAAAGGAATAGACCTCAACCTGACTTTGTCCGGCGGCATCAGAAAGCTGCTGAAAAACAATTCCATCACCAGCCTGAAAAAAGACCAGCTGAACAATGCATTTGATTTTGCTGGTCTCTATGATACCATCACCCTTTCTACCGCTCAGTTCAGGATGAACCTGAAGGTTGATCAATTCATCCAGCTGGGGCAAAATGCCACCATCCGTTCTGGCTTACAGGCCGGCTGGATCAATGGAAAAAAACTCTTTCTCAATGAACTGTTCCAACTGGGAGGGATAAAAACATTGAGGGGTTTTGATGAAGAAAGTTTTTATGCCAGTGAATACGCCATTGCAACCGTTGAGTACCGGTATCTTATTGGCAGCGCTTCCTATTTGTTCTCCTTTCTTGATGCGGCCCATCTTGGCCGAAAATCCATTCAGGGCAATATGCAGGGAAAATATGCTGGAGTGGGGGTTGGGCTTGCTTTGGAAACAAAATCTGGTCTCTTCAGTTTAGCGTATGCGGCTGGAAAAAACAAGGACCTTCCTTTTAATTTCCGGGAGTCAAAAATTCATTTTGGATTTGTTAGTCTGTTTTAGTTGTTCCAATGAACTAATTTTGCCATGCAATATGTACAGGTTCAAATACCTCATTTTTATCTTTTTCCTCTTGGGCGTGTCTCCTGCATCTGCCCAAGAGTCTAATTTTGAAGCTCCCGAACTGGTTTCCGCCAACATCGATAGCTTGATTGCTGACTCTATTAGAAAAGCATTCATCCTCAACCATCGGCCCATGGATTCAGCTGAGCTCAACAGGATCGAGCTTGGTCAGGCAAAAGGATTTTATGGCCGCTATGTGTCTAAATACATGACAAAAGTTGAATTTTACAAGGCCAGTGCCCGGGCCTCCAGGCAGTTTATTTCCAAGAGAAATCCCCCCCGCCTGGAGTGGATGTTTTACAGCTTTGCTTTGCTTTTTTTGTTTCTCTCCATGATCAATGCTTTTTTTGGTAATTATCTTCAAAAAGTATTTCGGGTATTTGCCAATCAAGGTTTTGTGTACCGACAAGCAAAAGACCAAATGACACAAGCCCCAATTGCGGCCTTTCTGATGAACCTTTTGTTTGTCCTGTCTGGAACCATGTTTGTTTTTTTTGGGTTGGGGGGGAATCGCCTTTTCACAGGCATTGAACGCTGGCAGTCAATGGGATTGATACTTGTTTTTCTCGCAATTGTTTATGCATCCAAATATGTATTTCTCCATTTTATGGGATGGATATTCAATTTGAAAGAACCCTTTAATGGATATGTTTTCATCATATTTCTCAACAACAAGATATCGGGTATACTGATGTTGTTTGCATCATTGGTGATGGCTTTTGCTGAACCTGGTTCAAGTTTTTCGATCTTTACACTGACCCTCTTTTTACTGGGTCTTATTTTTTTGATTCGATTCATCAGGGGGTTCCAGGTTTTTTCTAAACAGGCCAGATTGAGCGTTTTCAACTTTCTTATTGCAGTCATCTCCCTTGAAATTCTCCCCTCTGCAGTAGTGCTGAAATTCATCTCGAGAACTTTCGCGTTTTTACTGGGGGGCTACTTGTAAATTCAAATGCTGCAGCGTAAATACACCAAATTTCTATAATTTAGCATAATATCAGCGCAAGCCATGGTTAAAAACGGAAAGAAAACGGAAGCAGGTGAAAAGAAGGCCGTCAAAAGAATTCTCATCACCCAACCCAAGCCCGAATCTATCAAATCACCCTATTTTGAATTGGCTGCCAAGCACAATGTAGAAATGGAATTCATGCCGTTTATTCAGCTGGAGGCCATCCCATCCAAAGATTTCAGGAAACAAAAGATTGATATTGCAGGCTATTCTGCTGTTATCCTCACCAGTAAAAATGCCATTGATCATTTCTTTCGTATTTGTGAGGAAATGAAGGTTGTGGTTTCTCCTGATACCAAATATTTTTGCATCAGTGAATCTGTTGCCCTTTACCTACAGAAGTTTATCCTGTATAGAAAACGCAAGGTTTTCTTCAGCCCAGACGGAACCAACAAAGGGATTTTTGAAACCATCAACAAGCACAAGGAGAATGAAAAATTCATTTATCCCTGCTCCGAAAACCAGCAGGACAATGAAATTGTTGGTTGGTTGAAAAATCACCAATGCGAGTTTGTGAATTCCTACATGTACAGGACAATCAGTTGTGACATCAAATCCAGGATTTCTGTACATGAATTCGATGTGATCTGTTTCTTCACACCCAGTGGTGTAAAAAGTCTTTTGGAAAATTTTCCCGGGTTTACCCAAAATGGAACTTTCATTGGGGCGTTTGGAAGCAACACCTCAAAGGCGATCGAAGAAGCCGGGCTATATCTGCAAATCAAAGCACCAGACCCTCAAGTGCCTTCAATGGTTGCAGCCCTTGAGAAGTTTCTTACAGAGCGGAAGAAAGCCAAATAATCTTATCAAAATAATACAGCCCCGGAATTCCGGGGTTCTTTTTTATGAACAATTCCAACCGCCTCATCAACGAAACCAGCCCTTATTTGCTCCAGCATGCCCATAATCCTGTTGATTGGTATGCATGGGGCGAGGAGGCGCTTCAGCGCGCCATGCAAGAGGACAAACCAATTCTTGTGAGCATTGGTTATGCAGCCTGCCATTGGTGCCATGTCATGGAGCGGGAGAGCTTCGAAGACTTCCAGACGGCCGCATTGATGAACCAGTATTTCATTTGCATCAAGATAGACAGGGAGGAAAGGCCAGACCTTGATCATTTTTTCATGGATGCCCTGCAAGCCACCAGTGGCAATGGGGGATGGCCCTTGAACATGTTCCTTACAAGTGATGGCAGGCCATTTTATGGGGGCACCTATTTTCCTCCACAAAGTATGCACAACAGGATTTCATGGAAGGAGTTGCTGGAACAGATTCACGGGGCCTACCAAAACAGAAGGGCCGACATTGAGGAGCAGGCCAACAACCTGATTGAGCACCTGCAAAAGTCGAACCAGCTCAAATCCAACAACCACCTCCAGGTTTCCCAGGAGGAAATGTTTACTCTTCTGCAGACCCAAAAAATATTCAACAATATCATGGTTGCAGCAGATCAGGTGGAGGGTGGTTTTGGCAATGCCCCCAAGTTTCCACAAACCTATACCATACAGTACCTCTTGCGGTATCACCACTTTACAAGCAACAGGGAAGCCCTCGATCAGGCTGTATTGAGCCTGAAAAAAATGATGAGGGGTGGCATCTATGACCAATTGGGTGGAGGGTTTTGCAGGTATTCTACCGATGCTTATTGGTTGGCGCCCCATTTTGAGAAAATGACATACGACAATGCCTTGTTGCTCCTGGTCATGGCAGAAGCTTTTCAAATCACGGCAGACCAGGAGTATAAAAGGGTTGCGGAGGAAACCATTGGTTTTATGCAAAGGGAATTGCAGGCTGTCAATGGTGGGTTTTATGCCGCTTTGGATGCAGACAGTGAAGGGGAGGAGGGAAAGTTTTATACCTGGGGCAAAAAGGAGTTTGAGCAAATCTTGGGAGCGGATGCTGCTGCAATAGCAGCATTGTATGATGTGACGGAACATGGCAACTGGGAGGAGATGAACATCCTGCACATGCAAAAAAGCATTCATGAATGGGCCATTGATATCGGACTTTCCGAACTGGAGGCATTGACCCTGCTGTCAGAAGCCAAAACAAAACTGATGGCTTGCCGCAGCATAAGGGTGAGGCCGGCTACCGATGACAAGATTATTCTGGGATGGAATGCCCTGTTCAATCAGGCCCTTTCCAAAGCCGGACAAGCGTTTGGAGAAGAGGCTTGGATCACGTTGGCAACCCAAAACATGGCTTTTTTATTGAGCAGTTTTGAGAACATGAGCAATGGACAGCTCTTGCACACGCACAAAGCAGGCATTTCAAAATATCCTGCATTTTTAGATGATGTTGCCTACCTGATTCAGGCACTGCTTTTTCTATACGAACCGACAGGGGTGCTGGATTATCTTGAAAAGGCGAGAGCACTGATGCACTATGCCATTGAACATTTCAGTGATGAAGATCAACTGTTTTTCTACTTCACGCCCAGTTTTCAAACAGATATCCTGGTCAGAAAAAAAGACCTATACGACGGGGCCATTCCCAGTGGAAATTCAATCATGGCCTGGAATCTTCACCGGTTGGGCTTGCTGTTTGATCAGCAGGAATGGCGGAAAAGGGCGGAAATGATGCTGGAAACGGTCAAAGATGCGGTTGTGAAATATCCGACATCCTATGGAATTTGGTCCAATTTGCTCCTTGAATACACCCAGGGTACCCATGAGATTCTTCTGCTTGGCCCTGAGGCCCTGCCGATGGGTAAAAAACTTTTGACCCTGTATGTTCCCAACAAAGTTTTCATGGCTGCTTCAGACACAAAAATGGGCTATCCTTTGATGGAAGGCCGTCTTTTAGGCCCGGATACCCAAATTTTCATTTGCCGGAACTATGCTTGCAGCCTGCCACTGAAAAGCCTTGAGGAGGCCATGGATGTTGTCTTAACAAAAAGATAGGGTTTGAAATGCAATATGACGTATAATATTCCGTTTTTGACGATTATGGCCGTATGTTTCCGGCTTGTTAAAATTTAGATTATTAAGGGGTTAGGTTAAAAATTGGTACCCATTTTTAATATATATTTGTTGATATGCTCACAAAACAAGCAATTAAGATGAAAGGCAATTTTTTGTATGCAATCGGATTCTTGTCACTCGGACTGATCATGACCGGGTGCGGAAAATCAAGCAAGTCAAGCGGATCCATTGGTGATGGCCAGTTGCACGGTGTTTCCCTGGGAGGAAAATACATCATGCCAAAGCCACCAGGTATGATTTATGTCCCTTCAGGAACCTTTCACATGGGTCCCTCTGATGAAGACATCAGCTATGCATTCACTGCAAGGAACAAGCAAGTTTCCATCAATGGATTCTGGATGGATGCAACGGAGATCACCAATGATGAATACCGCCAGTTTGTACTCTGGGTAAGAGATTCCATCGCAGGAAGTATTTTGAATTTCAAGAAAAATGCACCTGATGGATCTAGTGCAATTGATTGGGGCAAAGTGAGAACCATCAAGTGGGCAGATCCAAAGATCCAAGAGCAATTGAGTGCATTGATTGTAACCCCAGACAACAGGATCAATGGCAGAAAAGAAATTGACGCCAAGAAAATCATCTACCACTCAGAGTGGCTGGACTATAAAGAAGCAGCACAGAGAGAAAATGCAGACAAGCCAAGGTCGACATTTATAGTGAAAAAAGACACGCCGATTTATCCTGATACACTGGTATGGATCCGTGATTTTTCTTACTCTTACAATGAGCCACACGCCAAAAAATATTTCTCCCATCCAGCCTATGGCGCTTACCCTGTGGTTGGTGTAAGTTGGAAGCAGGCAACTGCTTTTACAGAGTGGAGAACACATTACCTCAACTCATATCTTGAAAGGTCAAAACGCATGACCGAATCAGACTTCAGGCTTCCTACAGAAGCGGAGTGGGAATATGCTGCCCGTGGGGGTCGCTCACAAGTGCCTTTCCCATGGGGTGGTCCATACCTCCGCAACAAGAAAGGCTGTTTGTTGGCCAATTTCAAGCCAGGCCGCGGTAACTATCCAGAAGATGGCGGAATGTATACCGTAAGGGCGGATGCTTATTGGCCCAATGATTTTGGTCTCTATAACATGGCTGGAAATGTTGCTGAGTGGACATCTTCCCTGTTTTATGAAGGGGCTTACAATTTTCAGCACGACATGAATCCAGAGATCAGGTGGAACGCAAAAGACAACGATCCGCCAAGGATGAAAAGGAAAGTGGTGCGTGGTGGTAGCTGGAAGGATATTGGATTTTTTCTCCAAAATTCAACAAGGAATTATGAATACCAGGATACAACCAAGTCATATTTGGGATTCCGTTGTGTAATTGATCTTCCTCCCATGCAGACCAAGCGCTAAACTCAAAATTCCCCAACTCACTTCAATAAAAATTATTTTATGTCATCATCTAACTCATCCTCCTTGTTCGAGAAATATGTAAACATTTTTGTTAGCGTAGGTGCAGCTGTAGTAATTTTCGGCGCCTGGGCGAAAATCCTCCATAAATCATTTGCTGATATCATGCTTACTATTGGATTGTTGACTGAGGCTGTTATTTTCCTTGTATACGCATGGCTGGAGATGAAAAAACCAGTTACTCCTGAAGTTGCTGTCGCAAGTGCTGGTGCCAGTGCAACCCCGGGTGCTGATTTGCTCAAAGAAACCATTGAAAAATATTTGGATACTGAACAGCTCACCAAGTTGAACGGAAATTTTTCAAAATTCAATTCAACCGTTCAAGACATGGCTTCTATTGGTGATGTTGCCGCGGCAACATCTGAATTTGCTGGAAAAACAAAAGAAGCAACTGCTGCCCTTACTACCATGAAGGACGCATATGCCAATGCTGCCGGATCTGTTCAGCATTTCAATACCGCTGCAGAGGGTTCAAAAGCTTTCCATGAGCAAGTACAGTCATTGACAAAGAACCTCGGTTCATTGAATAAAATGTATGAGCTGGAATTGCAGGATTCAAGCAACCACATCAAAGCCATGAATGCATTCTATGATAACCTGGTCAAGGCCAGCCTAGCCATGCAGGGCAGTGTGAATGATGCCATGAAAACACAGGAACAGATTGCACTGCTTGCAAAAAACCTTGGCAGCCTGAACAGTGTTTATGGGAATATGCTTGCAGCAATGCAAGGCCGTGGTTAATGAACAGTTCACCTGAATTCTAATCTTTAAACTCATTTATCCATATGTCACTACCTAAAGAACCGAGGCAGAAAATGATCAACATCATGTATTTGGTGTTGACTGCGCTGCTCGCTTTGAATGTGTCTGCAGAAATCCTTAATGCATTTAAGGTGGTAGACAACAGCCTGAGGGAGTCGAACAATGTTTTGGCCACCTCTACAAGTGGCATTTATAGCAGCCTTGGCGAAATGCTCAAGGATCCAAAATCAGCTGAAAAAGCAGGTATTTGGAAGCCCAAGGCTGATCAGGTAAAGGTCATTGCAGATGAAGCCTTTGGCATTTTGGAAAAATACAAGCAGGCATTGAAAGAAGAGTCTGACCTCGATCCAACCAATGGTTCTTTCCGGGAGGACAATATTGATGCATCAACCAGGTATTTTGATACCAAAGGGAATGGTAAACCTTTGTATGCATCTCTTGAAAATTTCAAGAAAAAACTCCTTGCGATTGATCCTGAATTGTCCGCCCAGATTGGATCAAAGCTTCCATTGAGTCTTGAAATTCCAAAATCTGCTGCAGGCAATGTTTCTACAGGAGACAAGGTCAAGGACTGGGTCAACAACTATTTTCACATGACGCCAACCATTGCGTCACTGACCATTCTCAGCAAGTTTCAAAACGATATCAAAAATTCAGAAAACCTGGCAGCTACTTTTTGTATCAACCAGGTGGGTGCAGTGAAGTTGATCATGGACAAGTTTGAGCCATTGGTAGGAACAAGTTCTACCTACCTGATGCCCGGTGAGGAAATGACCGTTACTGCTGGTCTTGGCGCTTTCAACTCCAATGTGAAGCCTGTCGTTAACATCGATGGGGCTAGCATTCAGGTCAATGCCAACGGCATAGCAGAGAAAAAATTCAATGTTGGTGGTTCTGGTTCCAGGAGCATGAACGTTAGTGTAAGTTTTGTTGATCCCAATACAGGGGAGAACAAAACAATCTCAAAGAAAATTGATTACACGGTTGGTTCTCCTTCCGGAATTGCAGTCTCTCCTGATAAAATGAATGTTCTCTATATCGGTGTTGATAACCCAATCACCATCACTGCCGGTGCAGGAAGCGAAAAAGTGTCAGCCCAGTTCAGCGGTGGTAGCATTTCAAAGGTTAGTGGCAACAAATACATCGTCAAGCCTGGTTCAGGCATGTTTGGTGAACATACCATAACCGTTTTGGTAGAAGGAAAATCTGCAGGCAAGGTTACCTTCCGCGTAAAACAGCTTCCCGATCCTGTGGCCTATGTTGGAAACCTCAAACCAGGCAATGCTCCATCAGCCTCCTTCAAGGCCATGGGTGGTGTAATTGCGAAGCTGCAGGATGCTGAATTTGATGCTCCTTTTGAAGTGGTAAGTTACAAGCTTGGTGCAGCCGGAGCCGGAGGTGATTTCATTCAAATTGATAACCGGGGATCCAGGTGGACTGGAGATGCCGCCGGATTGGTAGGACGGTTGAAGCCAGGTTCATTGGTTGCCATTACCGATATTGTTGTCAAAGATCCTGGGGGGAAATCAAGGGTATTGCCTACGAGCATTACCTATATTCTTAAATAAAGCATTAAAAAAGTCTACAATGAAAATATCTTCATTAAAAGGATTGTTCTTGGTTTGTTTGTCTACACTCATTGTATGTCAGGGTGTGGAAGCACAAGCAAAAAAGAAGACAACCACCCCTCCCAAAAAGACTGCTGCAAAGCCAGCAGCAAAAAAGCCGGTTGCCAACACACAGGTGCTCGATGCTACTGTTACCCCCATGCCGGTAGATACAGTAAAGCCTGCTCCACCGCCACCGCCCAAGGATCCATTTGCATTTGATTCTGTGAGGATGTCTCTGCGTTCTGACGCCGCAGTCGACAGGAACCTGGTAAAAAGCCGTACGCCATTGGCTTACGAGCATATCCGTGAGGATGATGCCTGGTACCGCGAAAGGGTATGGAGGGAAATTGATATCAGGGAAAAAATGAACCTTGCCTTTCGCTACAAGGCTGAAGATGACAATGGAAACCAGCGTTTCATCAGCATACTGCTTCGTGCTATTAAGAAAGGAGATGTAACTGCATT
>CAILKQ010000072.1 GCA_903834825.1 uncultured bacterium
GCAGTTGTCAAGGAAAAGAAAGCCGATGCAGCAAAAACCAAAAAAGCTGTTAAGGACATTCAGAACAAGGTTGAGAAATCAACATTGGGCGACCTTGGTGTTCTCGCTGAACTCAAGAAGAAAATGGAAGGCGGAGAATAAAGAAACTTATCATCCACCGACATCAAACAATAAGGGTCCTGTGCATTTGCACAGGACTTTTTTTATGTCAGCAATGCATTAAAATCTTTTGCGGTGAGTGAGCGCAATGAGTCCAGCTTAAGGTCTGCTATATTCCACCGCTCCTGGTGGTACTGGTCGGGGTGGGGAACAACAATGCATTTCATCCTTGCCGCTTTCGCAGCAATCATACCATTGAAAGAATCTTCAAAGCAGATGCAGGCAGCTGGGTGGCTGCCTAATGCTATTGCACAGTTGATGAATACCTGCGGGTTGGGTTTTCCAAAGGGTAAAAATTCTGCAGAACAGATGGCTGAAAAATACTGTTGCATGTTGGTTTTATCAAGGACGGCCTTGATCAGTGCCAGAGGAGAAGAACTTGCAAGCCCCACTTTGAGAGAGGATTTTTTAACCAACTCCATTGTTTCTAGAACCCCTTCCATCATGGTTCCGCTGTCCATTACTTTGGCGATGACGATGTCTGTAATTTCTTTTTCAGTCGTTGGAATGTGGGCCTGGTCAATATTGAAAACATCAAACCAATGCTGAAGGAACTCTTTTGTTCGAAGACCGGTTGTCTCACCATATTGATCTTCACCAATGGTCATTCCAAATTTAGTCAGGCATTCTTGAGCAGCTTCATACCAGAGCGGCTCCGAATCGATCAGCAATCCATCCATATCGAAGATGGCGGTGGTTGTTTTCATGCACAATTGATTTTTAATAAAATTAATCTTTTAAATCCTTTTCAGGAACTGCAAATGACTGATCAAATCTCAACAGATTGATAAGCTTAATTGAATAATCCTTATCTTGAATATTCTAATATGATAGATAGACTTAAAAATATTAAGTTGGTGAGGAAGTTGGTATATGCCCTTATAGGAATTTTCACTTATCCTGGTCTTGCCATCATCAATAAAATCAAGATCAGTGGTACCGAAAACATTGAGGCACTTCCCAAACAGAACGTATTGTTTGTAAGCAATCATCAAACTTATTTTGCTGACGTCATTGCTTTCCTCCATATCTTTTGCGCTGTGAAATGGGGAAGAAAAAATAGGTTAGGTCTTCCTTTTTATTTTATCAACCCATTTGTAGATGTTAACATTGTCGCTGCAGAAGAGACCATGAAAGATAGCCTGCTTACCAGGCTATTTACATTGGCAGGAGCAATTACCATCAAAAGAACCTGGAGGGATGGAGGAAAAGATGTCAAACGGGAAGTGGATGCAAATGATTCTTCCAAAATCAATGAGGCATTGTCTAAGCGTTGGGTCATTACCTTTCCTCAGGGAACAACCAAGCCTTTTGCTCCCGGCAGAAAAGGTACTGCACATATCATCAAGACCATGAAACCTGTTGTCGTTCCGGTAGTGATCAATGGATTCTGGAGGGCCTTTAACAGGAAGGGTTTGAGCTTCAAGAAAAAGGGTACACTGCTATCCGTTATTTTTAAAGAACCGTTGCAGATCAATTACGAACAATCTGTAGAGGAGATCCTTGAACAGGTCATGGATGCCATAGAGCAAAGCAAACAATTCATGCTGCAAGGAAAACACCACCACGAGATTTCTCCTGCCTGATGCATCAATTGGTAAACAGGGCCTTCAGTTCTGTTGCATCCTCTGCTTTCATTTTCTTTGCAAGCACCAGCCTCAGCTGCCTTCTTCTCAATGCTCCGTCATAAACTTTTATTTCCTCCTCAGTTTCAGGAGTCAACTCAGGAACAATTCTTGGCTTTCCGTTGGGGTCAAGTGCAACGAAAGTCAAATATGCCTCATTGCTTTTGTATTTGTACTGTTGCGTAAGGTCTTCTCCCCAAACGGTGATATGCACTTCCATGGATGATTTAAATGCCCTTGATACCTGTGCTTCGATATGTACTACCTGGCCAAGTTTTATGGGGGCATCAAAGGACATATTGTCTACTGAAACGGTTACACATGGCGCGTTGCAATGTCTCCATGCTGACATTGCCGCTGCAGTATCCATCCAATACATCAGCCTGCCACCCATGAGGTTACCATAAAAGTTGGTATCATTGGGGAATACCAATTCGGTCATGATCACATTTGACTCAGTCGCTTTTTTCGGTTTCATGTTGTATGTTTTAAATAATGGTTTTTTCAGCGCCACTTAAAAATGCAGGTGAAATGTCAGCGCCAATTCCTGGTAGCTCATCCAGCTCAAGAAAATAATTGTTGTAGCGTGCTCCATCGATTACTGGATCGGCAAGATGGCCCAGCAGGCAAGTATCAAGGTCGTAGAACTGGATGTTCTCATGTGCCATGGCCAGGTGAACTTTTGCAGTAAGTGCCAGACGGCTCTCCACCATTCCGCCCAGCATGCAGGGAATATTGTGTACAGCAGCGGTGTCCGCAATCTTGATGGCTTCAAGGATGCCACCCGATTTCGCCAATTTAATATTGATATAACTGCAGCTGTCACTGGAGATGAGTCTTTCGGCATCAAAATGATTGAATACACTTTCATCTGCCATGATGGGAATGGCTACATTTTTTTTCAATGCCGGCAACAAGGGATCAAGATGATGGTGCATCGGTTGTTCACAAAACGCAATGTTGAATGGCTCAATGGCCTGTAGTGTTTGCAATGCTGTAGCGTAGTCCCAGCCTTGGTTGGCGTCAATGCGGAGTTGGATGCTTTGTCCTACAGCTTCCCTTATTTTTTTGATTCGCTCAACATCTTCCTTTCCATTTTTGCCGAGTTTTACCTTGATGATGCGGACTCCCTGCTCAACGAAGGCAACGGCCTTCTCCGCCATTTTTTCTGGGCTGCTGATGCCAATGGTGAGGTCTGTTTGAATCTCTTTTTTCTGCCCTCCAAGGAACTTGTACAAAGGCATGTTCAGCGCCTTTGCTGCAATGTCGTGCAATGCCATATCAAAAGCACTTTTGATGGTGCTGTTGAAAGCAATGTGCGCGTGCAACTCATTCATTCTTTCCTCGATGTCACAGGGATTTTTTCCTTTGATGATGCTTGCAAGTTCCTTTCCTACATGAAAACAACTGTCTTGGGTTTCTCCTACCAGCATCGGGAACGGGCTGCACTCGCCAACGCCGAATATGTCAGTATCCGTATTGATTTTTAGGTAGATATTTTTGGCCGTATAGCAGGTTTCTGTTGCAATCACAAATGGCTCCATCGGGATGGTCAGCCTGCTGATTTCAATTGAACTGATTTTCATTGCGCTGGATTGTATTGTGCTGTCATCTGGGCCCTTTCATTTTCAAAGGTAAAGGTTCCAATGCTTAACCCTGTCATTAAACAAAATCAATAAATCAATGTTGTATGTTAAATAGTTGTATGGAAAAGCTCAATGGGAAAAAAATTGTTGTTGCAGGTGCAACAGGTGGAATCGGATCCAGTTTGGTAAAGCTGCTTGTCCAAAGTGGTGCAGAAGTTTTTATCACAGGAAGAAACAATGAAAAGTTGTCCAATATTGCAGCCGCAAATGGAATTCCCCCTTCCCATTTTTTGGCGGTAGATATCAGTGATGGACCCCAAATGGAATTGTTGGCTTCCACGGTATTGCATCAAGTCGGAACGCCAGACATCCTGATCAATCTTGCTGGAATAGGCATCATCAAACCAATGGAGCAATTGTCTTTGGATGATTTTTCCAGGTCCATTCAAACCAACCTTGTAGGTGCATTTCTTTTTGTAAAATCGTTTCTGACAGCAATGAAGGAATCAAAAAAAGGATTGATTATCAATGTTCCGGGAGTGCTGGGTAAAGTACCCATGGCTGGTGCAGCTGCCTATTCTGCCAGCAAATACGGCATTGTTGGAATGATGCAAAGCATCAGGGAAGAGTTGAAAAGGACTGAGATAAGAATCACCAACCTGTTTTTGGGTGGTGTTGATTCTCCTTTTTGGGATGAAATCGACTTGCGGGTACAGAAAGATAAAATGATCCGTGAAGAAGAGGCGGCAAGGTCAATTTGGTTCCTGTGCCAACAGCCCGCAAGCGGCGTTGTGAGTGAAATGGTCTTACAGCCTTTCAACCACCAGGCCATCTAAAGCATGGTTCCTTGCAGGAAATAGTAGGCGCAGTTGAAGTAAATGATTACGCCAGTAACGTCTACCAGGGTGGCTACAAATGGAGCAGAGGAAACCGCAGGGTCAGCCCCTAATTTTTTAAGCACAATGGGCAACATGGAACCTGAAATGGTACCGAACATGACCACCCCGATCAGGGAAACCCCAACAACCATGGCCACCAGAAAATAATGCACCCCATATACTTCCGGGAATATTTGGGCCCATAGCATCACCCTAGAAAAACCGATAATGCCCAGAACAGTGCCCAGCATGATGCCAGAGACAATTTCTCTGCGCATGACCTTCCACCAATCTGCAAGGGTCACTTCTCCAACGGTAAGTGCCTGAATAATCAGTGAGGATGCTTGAGAGCCGGTATTTCCTCCACTTGAAATGATGAGGGGGATGAAAAGGGAAAGGATCAGGGCCTGGTCCAGCGCATGCTCATAGCTGGCCATTGCAGTGGCGGTAAGCATTTCGCCCAAAAAGAGGACAATAAGCCAGCCCACCCTTTTTTTGAAAAGTTTAAAAATAGATATTTCAAGGTAAGGCTCTTCAAGGGCTTCGGTACCTCCCATTTTCTGCATGTCCTCGCTAAATTCTTCATTGGCAACCCAGAGTACGTCATCAATGGTCACAATCCCCAGCAGAATATTGTTGTTGTCAACAACGGGCAGGGCCACCCTGTTGTTCATCTTGAAGACCTGGTTGGCCTTTTCCTGATCGTCGTAAACATTGAGTTCTATGTACCGGCCATCCGTGAGTTCGCTCACCATCCTGTCTGTAGGCGATAATAAAAATTCTTTTATCCTGACGTCATCCAACAGTTGGCCTTGGTCGTTGATCACATAGATAACATCAATGGTCTCAGACTCTTGTCCCACTTCCCTGATGTATTCCAATACCTCTGCAATGGTCCAGTCTGACTGTACTGCGATATAATCTGGTGTCATCAGACGCCCAACGCTTCCTTCAGGATAGCCCAACAACGAAAGGGTGATTTTTCTTTCTTCCGGATTGAGCAGTTTAATCAGCTCCCTTACGGCATTGGTGGACAACTCCTCCAGGAATGATGTACGGTCATCCGCAGGAAGCTCATTCAGCAAAGCAGCAGTTTTCAGGGGAGGGAGTTCCTGAATAATGTCTTTTTGGACACCCAGTTCAATGATCTTGAACGTGCTTGCCGCCCTGTGAATGGACAGTTCTGACATGATCTCAGTGGCATGTTCCTTGTTGTCTTCAATGAGCAGACCTACATCGCTGATGTTCAGTTCATTCAAGAATTCGGGCATGCGCATGGAATTTTCCTTCTGAAGGAAAAATTCAAACTGCTCTTGAAGATCCATATTGTTATTGATCTGAATCATGCCTGATTGCTGGTTTCTGCGAAATTAATCATAGTTTTTTAAGCCTGCAATATTAACTTCAAGGCCGGTAAATTGGCTTGGGTCAATCTAAACCGGGTAAGACTTACAATATTGTACATTTGTAATCAATCAATTGAAGCGCTGATGATTGTTTTTTTGATAGGGTTTATGGGTTCTGGGAAGTCTTTTTACGCGAAAGGCTTGTCTGAGTATCTGCATGTTCCTTTTGTTGACCTTGACCAATTCATTGAGGAGAACCAAGACATCTCCATCAGTGAAATCTTTGAGAAATTGGGTGAACCGTCATTTAGAGCCCTTGAATCAGCAGCCATCAAGCAGGTTTATGGAGATTTAATGGCCAGAACTACAGAAACGCAAGAAAAAAATCATATTTTAGGTATAATCTCTTGTGGAGGAGGAACGCCCTGTTTCAATGATAACATGGAATGGATGAATGCGCATGGATTGACGATTTGGATCAACCCTTCCGAAGACATCATTTTGGAGCGGTTGCTGAAGGAGAAGAAAACAAGACCGCTGATAGCCAGTCTCTCAGATGATGCTTTGAAGGGGTTTATCCACCAAAAGTTGCTGGAGCGGAAACCAACCTATGAAAAATCCACATCAGTGATCACCCATCACAACACTACCATTGATGAATTCGTAAACACCATTCAACATGCAAAGAACCTTTTTTAGAACTGCCGCTATACTTGCAATGATCTCCGTCATGCTTGGTGCTTTTGGAGCCCATGTATTAAAAGAATACCTCACCGAACAGTCGCTGGACAGTTTCCAGACGGCCACAACGTACATGATGACCCATGCTATGGGACTCTTTATCGTTGGGATGATGTACCGCCATTACAAAAAGAAAGCCATGATATGGTCTGGCAATTTCTTTGTAATGGGTATTATCATTTTTTCAGGTTCTATCTATCTAAGAATCGTGCTCACCTACCTGGGATTTGAAAAACTCAACATTGTTAATTTGATTACGCCTTTTGGAGGGCTGATGTTCATCCTTGGTTGGCTGATGATGTTCGTTTCTATACCTCCAAGGGAAAACCATGAGAAGGTGCCCAAGGCAGATGAGTAAAATATATTGTATTTTTGAGGTTATCATTGAAATAACACACTCCAAACTGTCAATTACAAATGGGTAATCGCTTAAGAACTCCCAAAAACACTCCTGACCCCGAGGTACTGAAAGAGGAAAAAGAGGAAACGGTTGAAATACGGTCCATTGTTCGCGATGAAAGGACCCGAAAAATACTGGGCTCAGTGCTGTTGTTCTTTGGTTTTTTTCTTTTTGTTGCATTTACCTCCTATTTATTCACATGGATGGAGGACCAGGACAAGGTGAGGGACATGGGGGTAAAAATCCTGATGCCCAATGAATTGGAGATCAGCAACCAGTTGGGTAGCCTGGGTGCTTTTACTGCCTTTGTTTTTTTTGAGTATGGATTTGGTATTACGTCTTATCTTTTTTGCTCTCTCTTTTTTGTTTTGGGGTTAAATCTTTTGTTTGATAAACCCATGTTTTCAATTGCTAGAAACCTGCGTTACCTGCTTACAGGTTTAATCATTGGCAGTGTGAGCACTGCTTTTTTCACCCCAAATACTGTCTTCAATTGGGGCGGTGCATTGGGTAAGTATGCGGCCAGCTGGCTTACCGCTGTAATCGGATGGGCTGGAACTTTTGCTTTGATTTCACTATCCCTTTTTTCCTATGTCATTTGGCGGTTCAATCCCATTTTCAAATGGCCGGTTTTTTCTCCTAAATCAAAGAATGATGTGCAGGATCTGTCATTGGAGGGTTTAACAACCCCACCGATTGTTGAACCTGAGATAATACAGCCAAGGCTTGATTTGACCGAAGGGAATTCCCTTAATCCTCAACAAACCCTTTCTCCATTGACAGAACGCCCAACTGAAACAGCTCCTTTGGCACTTGTTGAAAAACAAGCAAGTGATGTTGCCCCGGTCATTGCAGTACCAGATGATCTTCCTTGGGAAGTTGATGCAATAGAAGAGGATGCAAGCATAGATGATGATCCTCCACTGGAGATCAAGCCAGCGCTTAGTGAAAAAGAAATTTCGCCCAAGGCAGCTGCAGTATTGGCTTCACCCCGGTATGACCCTATTGCAGACCTCAAAGGGTATAAGTTCCCATCACTAGACCTTTTGGCCCAGCATACAGGAGAAAAGATCGTATTGGACCAGCATGAGCTGGAGGCCAACAAGACCCAGATCATTAGTACCCTTCGAAACTATGATATTGAAATCCAGAAAATATTTGCTACCGTAGGGCCGACAGTAACCTTGTATGAAATTGTTCCAGCGGCTGGGGTGAGAATATCCCGTATCAAGAACCTGGAAGATGATATCGCTTTGAGCCTTTCGGCGTTGGGTATCCGCATCATTGCCCCAATTCCCGGTAAGGGAACCATTGGCATTGAAGTTCCCAATGTCAAGAAAAGTATTGTGGGCATGCGTTCACTCTTGGCTTCCGATAAATTCCAGAAAAATGACTATGCATTGCCCATTGCCCTGGGTAAAAAAATTGACAATGAAAATTTCATCGTAGACCTTGCCGCAATGCCTCATCTGCTGATGGCGGGTGCTACGGGGCAAGGAAAATCGGTGGGTTTGAATGCCATTCTGGTTTCACTGTTGTACAAAAAACATCCTTCACAGTTGAAATTTGTGCTGGTTGATCCTAAAAAAGTGGAATTGAGCATTTACAGGACAATTGAGAAACATTTTCTCGCCAAGCTGCCGGGGGAGGAGGATGCCATCATTACCGATACCAGAAAAGTGGTCAATACCCTCAATGCGCTTTGTATAGAAATGGATGAAAGGTATGACTTGTTGAAAGAGGCTGTTTGCAGAAATATCCGGGAATACAATGAGAAATTTGCTTCCAGAAAACTCAATCCTGAAAAAGGGCATAAGTTTCTTCCTTTTATTGTACTGGTCATTGACGAGTTTGCAGACCTGATCATGACTGCCGGCAAAGAGATTGAAACGCCCATCGCCCGTCTTGCCCAGTTGGCAAGGGCTATTGGCATTCACCTGATTGTGGCTACACAGCGTCCATCAGTAAACATCATTACTGGAACGATCAAAGCCAATTTTCCTGCCAGGATTGCTTTTAAAGTATCCTCCAAGATTGACAGCAGAACGATCCTGGATGTTGGTGGTGCTGAGCAGTTGATTGGAAGGGGAGACATGCTGGTTTCTTACCAGGGTGAAGTTACAAGGGTTCAGTGTGCTTTTGTTGACACCCCTGAAGTAGAGAAGGTTGCTAATTTCATTGGCGGCCAGCAGGGCTATCCTTCTGTGTTCGAACTTCCTGAAGTGGTGGATGAAAAAGACATGGATGACCGGGAGGTTGATTTTCTCAGCCGTGATCCCTTGTTCAGCGAAGCTGCATCCCTGATTGTGCAAAGTGGCATGGGCTCTACTTCTCTGATCCAGCGCAGGTTAAAACTCGGATACAACCGTGCAGGCCGGTTGATGGATCAAATGGAGGCAGCCGGTATAGTAGGACCCAGCAAAGGGAGCAAGGTCCGGGAAGTCCTTTTCAAAACCGAGTATGAACTCGATCAGTATTTAAAATCAATGGAATAGTCTTTTCTTTGCATTAGCTTAGATATTTGCCAGCCCCAACCAAATCACAACGATCATGCGTAAACGCACATTGCCAATAGTTCTCTCCCTGATGATTGTATGCGTTACCGCAGCAGCACAAGTTCCTAAAGCAATGGGCAAAAGTGACGCAGAGGCCAAGAAAGTACTTGATGCTGTTAGTGCCAAGTTCAAGACTTTTAAAAGTGTAAAGGCTTCATTCGCATTGAAAATTGAAAATGCAGCCGGTAAAGTACAAGGTACCAAGGCTGGAACAGTTATGATGAAGGGGGTTAAATACAGGGTTTCCATCACTGGTCAGGAAATCTTTTGTGATGGGGCAACCATCTGGACCTATGATATGGCGGCCAATGAGGTGCAGGTCTCTGCCCTAGACAACAGCAGCGGATCCATCACCCCACAAAAATTGTTCACCAATTTTTATGACAAGGACTTTCTTTTCATGCTCAATCCAGATGTGACAAAGGCTGGCAAGACCTACCAGGTCGTAGAATTGACCCCTGTCGATAAGACAAAGCCGTTTTTCAAGGTAGTCATTGAGGTAGACAAAGCCAGCAAGGTGATCATGTCAACCCGTGTTTTTGAAAAAAATGGGAACAGGTATTTGTATGCCATCAATTCCATGGCCACTACTGCAGCAATACCCGATGATAGTTTCGCCTTCAACCTGAAGAAATATCCTGGTGTTGAGGTGATTGACCTGCGTTAATTGCCAGGTTATTTTCCCCACCGATAGGTCTGTACATCAAATCCAGCCAGGTCAAGTACCCTGTCTACAACGGTCAAGGCTATTGCTTCAACCGTTGTGGGTTTGCTGTAGAAGGAAGGTGTTGCCGGGCAAACAATGCCACCAGCCAGTGTAATGGCTTCCATGTTTCTGATGTGGATCAGGTTGTAAGGCGTTTCCCTTGCAACGCAAATCAATTTTCTGCGTTCTTTCAGGATGACATCTGCGGCCCTGGTGATCAGGTCATTCGAAATACCACTTGCAATCCTTCCCAAAGTGCCCATTGAGCAGGGAACAATGATCATGGTATCATACTGTCCAGACCCAGAGGCAAAGGGGGCACTGAAATCATTTTTTCCATAAACAGGCAAACCTAGGTTTGAAAAATCCTCATTTCCCAGTTCAGTTGCCCATACATCTTTGGCATTATCTGTTAAAATCACCGAGAGGTCACTCCATTGTTCCCTCATCAATTTCATTTTCCTGATCAACAGGTCTGCATAAATGGATCCACTTGCACCTGTCACTGCAACTACTATTTTTCTCATGGAATGGTCTATTTAAATGATTAACAACAAAACAGTGCAAAGGTTAGATGATTAAAAACTTATTTGGGCATTCGCCAACTGTTTTTAATAAGTTAATTTTTTTATAAGTCCTGCGCAATATGACTACGTAGTAACACGTTATTACCTTGGTTTTTCATAGGATATTGGATTTAAAACGGGCTGGATTTCTATCCGGGCCCTTTTTTTTTGTTCTTGACTGTCCCCAAAAGGGAAGGATAAAAAAAATCCCTGCCGAAGCAGGGATAATCAATTAAATTTCAGCCATTTGTGCAATTGCCTCACTTTTGTAGAGGCCATCGTCCAGCTTCCTCTTTGTTTCCTCAAACGCTGTCAAGGTCAGTTGTATTTCCTCATCTGTGTGAACAGCTGTCGGTATCAGGCGATAAATGATATGACCTTTTGGTATGACCGGGTAGACCACAATGGAGCAGAAGATATTATAGTTTTCCCTCAGGTCGGTGACCATATGGGTTGCTTCTTCAACACCACCTTTCATGTACACTGGTGTAACAACAGAATCTGTTTTCCCAATATCAAACCCTTTCTCCTTCAGGCCGTTTTGCAGTTTCAAAGCATTTTCCCAAAGTTTTGCTTTTAGGGATGGCTGTGTTTTGAGCAACTCCAACCTTTTGAGGTTCCCAATGACCAAGGGCATCGGAAGGGATTTGGCGAATATCTGGCTCCTGATATTGTACCTAACGTAGTCTATGATTTGTTTGGGACCCGCAACAAAAGCACCGATGGATGCCATTGATTTGGCGAAGGTGGAAAAATAGAGGTCAATCTCATCTTGTACGCCCTGGGCTTCGCCTGCACCTGCGCCAGTTTCTCCGAGTGTCCCGAAGCCATGGGCATCGTCCACCAGCATCCTGAATGAATATTTTGGCCTTAGGGCAGCGATTTCTTTCAATTTTCCTTGGTCTCCGGCCATGCCAAATACACCTTCTGTAATGAGTAAAATCCCGCCGGCATTTTGTTTTTCAATCAATGCGGTGGCACGCTGCAGCTGCTTTTCGCAGTCATCGATTTCATTGTGTTTGAACACAAACCGGTGCCCCTGGTGCAGCCTCAATCCATCGATAATACAGGCATGGCATTCGGCGTCATATACAATTACATCGTGGCGAGAACAAAGCGCATCGATCAGGCTGAGAATGCCCTGGTAGCCGAAATTGAGCAAAATGGCATCTTCCTTCATTTCAAAAGCAGCCAGCTGCCTTTCAAGTTCTTCATGATGATTGGTGTTGCCGCTCATCATCCTGGCTCCCATGGGAGTTGCCAGTCCATACTCGGCAGCCGCATCGGCATCTGTCTTCCTGATGACGGGGTGGTTGGCAAGTCCAAGGTAGTTGTTCAGGCTCCAGACAATTTTTTCTTTACCCCTGAAGTTCATCCTGCTTCCAATTTCACCTTCCAATTTTGGGAAGGCAAAATATCCGTGTGCTCTTTCCCGGTGCTGCCCAAGCGGACCAGCGTTCTTGATCAGCCTTTCGAAAATATCTGCCATATGCGTAGGAGTTTTGATTGTAGGTTCTTGCAAAGATAAAAATTTTAAAAATAACATTATCCAACAGTATGTTTATAAAATCAGGAAATCCAAGCATTGCATTCCCATACCTTTGTCATGTAAATAAAAAGAACCGATGGCAGGAAATAAATTTGTGGCAATCATAGCGATATTGGTCATTTGCAGCAACAGCATGGCCCAGAAATCAGGCGTTAGCGCCAAACCCAAACTGGTTGTTGGTGTGATGGTGGACCAGATGCGGTGGGAATACCTGTACAGATTTCAGCACAGGTATGGTCAAAATGGATTGAAAAGGGTATTGCGGGAAGGATTTTCCTGTGAAAATGCACAGATTCCCTATGCCCAGACCGTTACTGCTGCCGGTCATGCATGCGTTTACACTGGATCTGTTCCTGCCATCAATGGCATCATGGGCAATGAGTGGTATGATAGGTCTTTGAAAAGGGATGTTTATTGTGTGGAGGATGATGCTGTTAAAATTGTTGGCGGAACCGGAAAGGGAGAACCCATGTCTCCTAAAAACCTGATCACCACTACCATTACAGATGAACTGGAGTTGGCTACCAATTTCAGGTCTAAAATAATTGGAGTGGCCATCAAGGACCGGGGAAGCATTTTGACCGCTGGTCATGCCGCTGATGGGGCGTATTGGTATGATCCAAGTTCCGGGAATTTTGTTTCGAGCACCTGGTACATGAAAGAAATTTCGCCTTGGGCAGCCGCTTTTAACCAAAGAAAGCTCATTGATTCATGTTACAAGCTCAACTGGCACCTCAGTCATCCCATTGAAACCTATACACAGAGTGATGTGAACAATCCTTCTTATACCAACAATCCATTCCCCCGAAAACTGGAATCGAATATTGGCAAGAATTATGGAGCAATTTCTTCTACTCCATGGGGCAATACACTTACCCTTGAATTCTCAAAAGCTGCTGTTGAAGCAGAAGCAATGGGGATGGACAGCATCACTGATTTCCTGGCCATCAGCCTTTCTTCTCCAGACTATATCGGGCATGCTTTCGGCCCTAATGCAGTAGAGGTGGAAGACAATTATATCAAGCTTGACAGGGAATTTGAATTGTTTTTCAATTACCTGGATAAGAAAGTGGGAAAAGGCAATTATCTGTTTTTTCTGACAGCAGACCACGCGGTAGCCCATGTTCCTGCATTTCTTCAACAACACCAGATACCCGCAAAAACGATGCGATCAAGCAAAAAAGCAGAGGAGGCAACCATGAAGAAGTTTGGTTTGAAAAAACTGGTGGAAGCATCTGCAAACTATCAACTGTACTTGAACAGAAAATCGATTGATTCTGCTGGCCTTGATTTCGGGGTTATTAAATCAGACCTGATAGCTGAATTGAACAAGGAAGAGGATGTATTGCTGGCTTTTGACAATGCGTCCATCAATGCTGTCAATCTTCCTGCAGAATACAAAGAAATGTTCATCAAAGGCTTTAACCACAAGCTGGCGGGTGATATACAAGTGGTCTACAAGCCTGGTTATTTTTTCAGCAATTCCAATACAGGCACAACCCATGGATCCATGTATCCTTATGACTCCCACATTCCTTTGCTCTGGATGGGATGGGGTGTGAAACAGGGGCTTACACATAGAAAGGTGTACATGAGTGATATTGCTGCAACCCTCGGCGCCATATTGAAAATTCAAGTGCCAAGTGGCAATGCTGGCAGCGCTATTCAAGAACTGATCAAATAACAAAAGCACCATACCATGCAACAATATTTGGACCTGGTAAGGCATATCATCGAAAAAGGGACCGACAAAACTGATCGGACAGGGACAGGCACCCGAAGCATTTTCGGTTACCAAATGCGGTTCAACCTGCAGGATGGATTTCCGATGGTAACAACCAAAAAGCTGCACCTCAGGAGCATCATCCATGAATTGCTCTGGTTCCTTAAAGGGGAGACCAACATCAAGTACCTCAAGGACAATGGTGTTGGCATCTGGGATGAGTGGGCCAACGAAGCGGGTGAGCTGGGCCCTGTATATGGCAAGCAGTGGCGGTCCTGGTCTGGTGCTGATGGTAAGGCCTATGATCAGATTACTGACCTGATCACACAGATCAAGAAAACTCCAGACAGCAGAAGGTTGATCGTCAGCGCCTGGAATGTGGCTGAATTGCCCCAAATGGCGCTCATGCCCTGTCATACGATATTTCAATTTTATGTTGCGGATGGAAAACTTTCCTGTCAGCTGTACCAGCGCTCTGCAGATGTATTCCTTGGCGTTCCTTTCAACATTGCATCTTATGCATTGTTGACCTTGATGGTGGCGCAGGTTTGCGGGCTTCAGCCTGGGGATTTTGTGCACAGCTTTGGAGATGTGCATCTCTACAACAATCATTTTGAACAAGCGCAATTGCAATTGTCCCGGGAGACATTCCCATTGCCCGTCATGAAAATCAATCCTGAAGCAAAGGATATTTTTGGATTCAAGTTTGAAGATTTTACCCTGGAGGGATACCAGTCTCATCCTGGTATCAAAGCGCCAGTAGCCGTATAATTTAATTTAATTTACTTGTCATGATTATTTCATTGGTTGTTGCCGCTTCAGAAAATAATGCCATAGGCCTTGACAATGCACTGCTTTGGAAGCTTCCCAATGACATGAAGTTTTTCAAGAACCTTACATGGGCAATGCCCATCATCATGGGAAGAAAAACCTTTGAATCAATGGGCTCCAAGCCATTGCCAGGAAGGTTCAATATTGTGATCAGCAGGAACCCCGATGCGCTTCCAAGCATGGAAAATGTATGGCCTGCCAATAGCCTTGAACAAGCCCTTGCACTGGCCCAGTCATCTGACTGTCGGGAAGCATTTGTCATTGGTGGGGGAGATATTTACAAACAGTGCACCGCAATGGCTGATCGTATTTACATGACAAGGGTGCATGCCAGCTATCCAGACGCAGATACATTTTTTCCGCTCATAGATGAAGCCTTGTTCAGGATTGAAAATGCAGTTGAGATGCCTGCTGATGAAAAGCATGCCCAGTCCTATCGTTTCGAGACCTGGCAGAGGGTTGACAATGCAACGCCATAAATCAGGTCATGTACAACAACTTTCAACTTGCATGGAAATTCCTGATTTACCTGTTGACCTCATCCAATGGAAAAGGGCATGGGGTTCATTCGCCATTTGTTTTTGATTTTATTGTTCACGTATTGAGGAGCAAGCAGGTGAATGTGCAAGGCTTTAGTCAAATTGAATCCAAACGAAAGGAACTTGAAAATTCAAATCTGGTATTGGATGTGCTAGACTTGGGGGCAGGTTCCAGCAAGGGAAAAAAAAATCAGCGGACTGTTTCTTCTATTGCAAAACGAGCTGCCAAACCTTCCAGGTTTGCAAGGCTTTTTTACCGCATCATCCGTTACTATCAAATTGACTCGGTCCTCGAGTTGGGCACCTCGCTTGGACTCACGACCAGGTATTTGTCTGTTGCCGAACCCCGGCATGGCGTTGTTTCGATTGAGGGAGCTCCTGCAATTGCCGAGTTCACATCAAAAAACCTTGATGAGGAGGGCATTCGCAATACAACTATCCTGACCGGAGATTTCAAAGACCTTCTCCCTGGAGCACTGGCATCCTTGAAAGGGAGTAAGTTGGTATTTTTTGATGGCAACCACCAGTATCAGCCTACCCTTGATTATTTCCATGCAGCACTGGCTGTGAAATCTGAAGCAGATATCCACATTTTCGATGACATCCACTGGAGCAAAGACATGGAAAAAGCCTGGGCAGAAATTAGAAATAATGAAAATGTAAGCTGTACCATTGATTTGTTTTTTATTGGCATCGTATTTTTTCGAAAAGAATTCAAGGAAAAGCTTGATTTTTCTATACGTTTTTAATCCTGCGAAAACTACTGCATTGTAAATTTGATTAACTTTGCAACCTCAAACAATCCCCATGATCGTTGGTGTTTTAAAAGAAGCTGCCCCCGAAACAAGGGTCTCCCTTATTGCAGAAGGCGCGGCACAATTGGTTAAGAAAAATATCTCAGTTTGGATAGAAAGTGGAGCTGGCATGAATGCCTACTGTTCTGACGATGATTATCGTGCTGTCGGTGCAGAAATCAAATCTACTGCAGAAATATCAGCCAGTGCAGATGTAATCTTGTCAATTCATGCGCCCTCCATTGACATCAGAAATGGCCTTGTATTGATTGGTATGTACCAAGCAAGGTTTCAGGCCGATCGCATCAAACAATGGACTGACAAAGGTGCCGTGGTCTACAGCATGGAGTTGTTGCCCAGAACGACAAGGGCGCAAAGCATGGATATTCTTTCCAGTCAGGCAAACATTGCTGGATACAAGGCGGTGCTCACCGCCGCCAATGCCTATGGACGGTATTTCCCCATGTTCATGACAGCTGCTGGCAGCGTTGCACCGGCTAAAATGCTGATCCTGGGTGCTGGTGTGGCGGGTCTTCAGGCCATTGCCACCGCGAAAAGATTGGGTGCAGTAGTTGAGGTATTTGACACCAGGCCCGCAGTAAAAGAAGAGGTGCAAAGCCTTGGTGGAAAGTTTATTGAAGTGCCAGGAGCAGCTGATGCATCAACAGCAGGTGGATACGCGGTGGAACAATCTGAAGAATACAAACAGAACCAGCAGGCAAAAATTGCTGAGAGTGTTGCCAAAGCAGATATAATCATTACTACCGCCCAAATACCAGGAAGAAAGGCACCCATCCTCATCACAGAAGACATGCTGAACGCCATGCGAAGGGGCAGTGTTATCATTGACCTTGCTGCATCCACAGGCGGCAATACTCCAATGACCAAAGACCGCGAAACAGTCCATTACAACGGCCTGACCATCATTGGCGACAGCAATCTTCCTGCAACCATGCCATCAGATGCCAGCAAATTGTATGGAAAAAATATCCTGAACTTTCTTCAGTTGATCACCAGCAAGGAAGGCCAGCTGATCACCGATTCGCAAGACGAGCTGGTAAAAGGGGCAAGGGCCATCGCACAATAAAGAAAAAAACAAAATCATATTCAACATGAATCAGATCTTGAACTGGATTGCTGCTCATCAGGAAATGGCCTATATCGTCATACTGATGATTTTTGTAGGAATAGAAATCATCGGTAAAGTACCCAGTGTTTTGCACACGCCCTTGATGAGTGGCGCCAACGCGATCCATGGTGTAGTGATCATTGGTGCCATCATTGTGATGGGGCAGGCCGAAGAGGGCAATACCATAGCCTTGGTATTGGGGTTTGTAGCAGTAATTCTTGGAACACTGAATGTGGTTGGAGGATTTGTGGTGACAGACAGGATGCTTGAAATGTTTAAAAAGAAAAAATAATTTATCTCTAAATAGGATACCATGGAATTGAACTTGCTTGTGTTTTGCTATTTGTTGGGATCTGTAACATTTATTGTTGGATTGAAAATGCTTTCCAATCCTGTGTCTGCGCGGAATGGAAATCTAGTTGCCGCTGCAGGGATGTTTGTGGCTATTGTGGGTACCATTTTTCTCTATGAGGATGAAGGAAAAAAATTAGGCAACTATGGGTGGATTTTTGCTGCACTCGTGATAGGAACCATTGTTGGCACCCTGATGGCCAAGCGGATTAAAATGACGGCCATGCCTGAAATGGTAAGCCTTTTCAATGGAATGGGCGGAGCCTGTGCTGCACTCATCTCAGTGATAGAGTTCAGGCACCTGATCCATGGATATGATCCAGCTACTTATGCAAGTACCGGGTATTCATTCTTCTCAACCTTGGATGGAACAACAATGCTCATCATCTTTCTGGGATTGATCATCGGAACAGTTTCGTTTTCCGGGAGCATGATTGCCTGGGGAAAGTTGAATGGCCGGATCAAAGATTTCGCCTTCAAAGGACAACACATCATCAACCTGGTGATACTGGTGCTCAATATCGCCATTGCTGCCTTCATTATTATTTTAAGGCCAGAAGAAACGCCTTTGTTCTTTTATGCTATCCTCCTGCTTTCTATCCTTTATGGTGTGTTTTTTGTTTTGCCAATCGGTGGAGCAGACATGCCAGTGGTTATTTCTCTGCTGAATTCTTTTACGGGTGTTGCTGCAGCCTGCGGAGGATTTTTATATGACAACAAAGTAATGCTGACTGGAGGAATTCTGGTGGGTGCTGCAGGAACCTTGTTGACCATGTTGATGTGCAAAGCGATGAACAGGTCTTTGAGCAATGTATTGATTGGCTCTTTTGGTGGAAGTACAGTGGCCTCTGGTGGCACAGGGCCTCAAGGTGGAACATACAAGGAAATTTCACTCAGTGATGCTGCTGTGATCATGAGTTATGCCAACAAAGTAATGATTGTTCCAGGCTATGGACTTGCTGTAGCCCAGGCCCAGCATATCTGTCATGAACTGGAAAAGACATTGGAAGCAAAAGGTGTTGAAGTGAAATACGCGATTCATCCAGTTGCCGGAAGAATGCCGGGACACATGAACGTATTGTTGGCAGAGGCTGATGTTAGTTATGAAAAACTGCTTGAAATGGAATTGGCCAACGAGGAGTTTAAATCAACTGATGTTGTCCTGATCTTGGGGGCCAACGATGTGGTCAATCCTGCTGCAAAATCTGATCCATCTTCACCCATCTACGGCATGCCTATTTTGGAAGTTGAACAGGCGAAGCATGTAATTGTGAACAAACGAAGCATGAAGCCTGGGTATGCTGGCATTGAGAACCAGTTGTTTTTCCAACCCAAGACGTCTATGCTTTTCGGCGATGCAAAAAAGGCTTTGCAAGACCTGCTTGCAGAAGTGCGCAGCATCTAGCATTTTTAGTGCAACGATTTGAGGAATTGATTGCTTAATTTTATGCAATGGCAGCCTTGAAAAATGATACTGAATCATTGAAAAAAAAATTGTTGGGTGCAGACAAATTGAATGCAATCCTCTATCAAAGTACTTTGGCAGCATTTAATTCAACCATAAAGGCTGCGTCAGCCATTTTTAACTGATGTTCCTCAAAGAAGATTTTATCCAATCTTTGGAAGGCTGTGAAGGATTTCTGCGCGATGAAATGATGGCTGCGCACCAGGAAGCCATACCAATTTCTGTGCGGTTAAATCCCCAGAAGGCAACTGGGCCTGAAAACGTATTCCCCGTTGAGAACACAGGCGATAGGGTTCCTTGGTGCCCCAATGCTTTTTACCTCAACAGCAGGCCCAGCTTCACCATGGATCCTCTTTTTCATGCAGGCACCTACTATGTGCAGGAAGCCTCCAGCATGTTCATTCATCACCTCATTTCCAATGTGTTTCAAGATAAAAGGGGATTGATGGCATTGGATCTTTGTGCAGCACCTGGTGGTAAGACCACTTTATTGTCTTCTATGCCTCATTTCCGGCTAGTGCTTGCCAACGAAATCATACAGACGCGCGTACCTGTTTTGCAGGAAAATACCATCAAATGGGGCGCAGGCCATGTTTTTGTTTCAAACAATGATCCCATTGATTTTGAAAAAATGGGTGCCATGTTTGATCTGGTGCTGGTTGATGCTCCGTGCAGTGGGAGTGGACTGTTCAGAAAAGATGCAGCTGCAATGGATGAATGGAATCCAGGCCTGGTGGGATTTTGCTCTGCCAGGCAAAAAAGAATTCTGGCCAGTGCCATGCATGCTGTTCTTGAAGGGGGATATCTTTTGTATTCTACTTGTTCTTACTCGAGAGAGGAAAATGAGGAAATCCTGGATCATATCATGGACTCAGGGCTTTTTGAATCCATTGCCGTTGATGTTCCTGCAGCGTGGAATGTAGTAGAAAGCCTTTCTAAAAATAAAAGTGCAAAAGGGTATAGGTTTTATCCCAACAAGGTAAGGGGTGAAGGATTTTTTTGTACCCTCTTCCAAAAAACGGGGACAAGTTATTCAAGAAGTCAACATGTTGCTGGCAAGCATGAACTTGTAAAGCCTCTTGCTGTTTTGGAAGATTGGATTATTCCTTCTCCACAGTTGCGGTTCTTTAAAAAGGAAAATGAGCTTTTTGCTGTTGATGAAATCAATCTTCCTGCACTGCTACAATTCAAGGATTCCTTGCGGTTAAGGAAATCTGGTTTGAGGTTGGGTTCAGAAATCAGGACTGATCTCATCCCAGACCATGAACTCTCCATGTCAAGCCTTTTGTCTGAAAATGTGCCGGTTTTAGATCTTTCTTATGAGGAAGCCATTGCCTTTTTAAGAAAAGATACCATTGAAAAAGAGGGTTCTGGCAAAGGCTGGTGCCTCGCAAGATTCAAGGGAATAGGATTGGGTTGGGTGAAATTGGTTCAGGGCAGGGTAAAGAATCATTATCCCATGTCCTGGAGAATTTTGATGAGGGATTGAGAAATGTTAAAATTTTCTAATAATGCCCATTTCTGCAGAATCAAGCTTGCAATGCTGGAAAATATCAATTAATTTGTAGTGTAACCAACTGGTATGAAGACTGTTCTGCTTTTATTTATTTTGCTGATTTCCTCATCTCTTATGGGGCAGCAACATAATTTTATTGTCCGAAATTCCGGAAGCCAGCTATACCTGGAACACAAGGTAGCACCGAAGGAGAATTGGTACAGTGTTGGCCGCATTTACTTCATCAGTCCAAAAGAAATTGCTGCTTTCAACCAGCTTTCCTTAGACAAGGGTTTGGGCATAGGTCAGCTCTTGAAAATTCCGCTCAAGGATGAAAATTTCTCGCAATCAACTGTTATTGACAATGCAGAGGGAAAGGTGGTGCATGCAGTCCAAGCCAAAGAAGGATTGTATAAACTTGCCAATCTCTATAATGTAGACAAGGAATTGTTGAAAAAAATGAATGGGCTCTCCTCTGATCAGATCAATGCCGGCACCAACCTGATCATTGGGTATTTGCTTCCAACACCAGCGTCCGTTGTTTCAATTGCACCGTCCAGTCCTGCAAAAACTGCACCTGAGACCCCTAAGCCTTTAAAAGTTGCTGAGAAAGAAGCAGTTGTAGAAGAAAAAGCAAAAAAACCTGTTCCTCCTGCCGAAGCGGCTATCCCAGGCCCACAAAATTCGGCCAAAAGCACTCAAACTGCTGCTCCAGTAAAGGTTGAAGAAGAGAGCGTTGAGGCATCCAAACCAGTTGCTTCAAATCCAAGATCAAACAACAGTCAGGCCTTGAAACCAGAAAAAAATTATTTCTCTTCCTTGTTTGAGCAACAATCAAGGGAAGGGAAACAACAAAAGCTTGAAAATTCCGTTTATGGAGTTTTTAAGAGCACCAGCGGATGGCAGGATGGAAAGTATTATGTGTTGATGAACAATGTGGTTCCTGGTACAGTGGTGAAATTGGTCAGGAAGTCTACGGACAAAGTGGTGTTTGCTAAAGTGCTTGGAGCGGTTCCTCCGGGTAAGGAAAGTGAAGGAATGTCATTGAGGATGAGCAATGCTGCCATCGCAGCACTTGGATTGGGGGATACAGGTAGTGACGTGGACCTTGTGTGGTTTAATTAGACAACGTACACAATCAATATCATGTCAACAGAAAGAAAATTTCAGACCCCTCCGAGTCTTGCAGCTTACGCAGGGCCATGGGATAAGGATGCAGTAAAGCATCTTTTGCGAAGGACCATGTTTGGCGCAAAAAAAGATGATATCCTTTATTTTACTGGCTTAGGCCTTAATGGATCCATCAATCAATTGCTGGATACAAGCCTGCCTTTGCCAGCACCTCCAGTAAAGGAATATGCTGTTGGCAATGCCATGGTGCCGGATACCATTATTGGCCCCGGTGAAACATGGGTGAACGATACCAACAATGATGGTACAATCGCCTCTTATAGAAGAGGCTCTTTCAAAAAATGGTGGGTAGGCAACCTGATCAACCAAGACAGGACCATTAGGGAAAACATGTGCATCTTCTGGCACAATCATTTCTCAACGGAAACGAATGATGTCAGCAATGCCCAATATGTATACAAACATCACAATCTTATCAGGTCGAATGCGCTGGGCAATATCAAATCATTGGTAAGGGCCATGTCTATTGACCCCGCCATGTTGGTTTACCTGAATGGTCAAAACAACAACAAGTCAGCACCTGATGAAAACTATTCCCGCGAAATTCAGGAACTCTTTGTGATTGGAAAAGGAACCGGTGCTGATTTTACTGAACCTGACGTGAAGGAAGCGGCAAAGCTGCTCACTGGATGGAGAATCAATGCAACAAAAATGGAGCCCTACTTTGACTCCAACCGCCATGATACGACCAACAAACAGTTTTCTTCTTTTTACGGCAACAAATTGATTGCAGGAAAAACCGGAGCAACTGCTGGAGACCTGGAATTGGATGAATTCATCAACATGCTATTTGCCAATGATGAGGCTGCACTCTTCCTTTGCAGGAAATTGTACATCTGGTTCATTTATTACAAGATCACACCAGAGGTAGAGGCTGGTTTTATTGCGCCACTTGCCAAGCTCTTGAGGAACAATAATTATGAGGTTAAGCCAGTCATTAAAGCACTCCTGAGCAGTGATCATTTTTTTGACATGATGAACAGGGGTTGCCAAATCAAAAGCCCTGTTAACATGATGATTGGTTTGTTGCGGGAGTTTGAAGTGAAGTTTCCAACACCGGATATGTATACCACCAACTATGGTCTTTGGAACCAGATGCTGAGTTATTTCACCAACCTCCAGCAAAACCTTGGTGATCCACCAGATGTGAGTGGATGGAAAGCGTATTATCAAGAGCCGGGCTTTTATGAATATTGGATCAACACAGATACACTGCCCAAGCGGATTCAATACCTCGATTCCCTTGTTACCAATGGTTATACCGTAAGCGGTTTCAAGGTAGTGGTTGATGGCTTGGCCTATGTTAAAAAGATG
The DNA here is from genome assembly GCA_903834825.1 of uncultured bacterium. Lineage (GTDB taxonomy): Bacteria > Bacteroidota > Bacteroidia > Chitinophagales > Chitinophagaceae > Pollutibacter. Next base: position 22,944 of record CAILKQ010000072.1, read on the forward strand.
GCTGCACCCCGAGATCCCAACAAATTGATTGATGAATTGGCTGACCATGTTTTGGGTATTCCCATCTCCGCGCAGCACAAGGCACAACTGAAAAGGGATATTTTGTTGTCTGGCCAGTCTGATGATCTGTATTGGGCGACAGCTTGGGATTTGTATATCACAACACCGTCCAACGCAGCCAATACAAAATACGTCACTACCGCAATCACCAATTTGATCAAATACATGGTTGATCTTCCTGAATATCAACTTTGTTAATCCGTATATCATGAACAGAAGAAAATTCCTCAATGGATACCTCCCTGCTGGTGTAATGATTCCTTCCTTTGTCAATGGCATGGGCTTTAAGGCATTCGAATCAGGGCATACTTTCCTGAACAATGTGCTACTTCCCGGAGGCGACAATGACAGGGTCTTTGTTGTTATCCAGTTGAATGGGGGCAATGATGGTTTGAATACCGTTATTCCGCTTGATCAGTTCAGCAAGTACCAGAATGCACGCCAGAATATCTTTATTGAGGAATCAAAAGCGTTGCGGTTGAATGGTGTAGATAATATCGGCTTGCATCCTGCAATGACGGGGTTGCAAGAGCTTTACAATGATGGGAAGTTGCATGTAGTTCAGTCAGTGGGCTATCCCCAACCCAATTTTTCTCATTTCAGGGCCACTGATATTTGGATGAGCGGATCAGACAGCAGGCAAGTATTGAATACGGGTTGGCTTGGTCGTTTTCTGGATGAAATGTATCCGGGCTTCCCTATTGGGTATCCCAACAGCACAATGACCGATCCTTTGGCCATCCAAATTGGTTCTGTTACTTCTTTGACACTGCAGGGAGCTGCACAACCGATGGGAATGAGCATTTCAAACCCCAGTTCTTTCTACAGTTTTGTCAATAACCAAATAGACCCTGCTCCCAATAGCTATGCAGGCAAGGAGCTCAGTTTTGTCAGGGAGATGTCCAAGCAAACCCAAAAATTTGGAGAGGTCATCAAGGCCGCCAATGCCAAAGTGACCACACAATCACCCTATCCAACCAGCAACTCCCTGGCTGATCAACTCAAGATTGTAGCCAGATTGATCAAAGGTGGATTGAAGACCAAGATTTATATGGTGAACTATGGTGGGTTTGACACACATTCCAACCAGACCGTTGCTGGAGATACTTCGATTGGTTATCATGCAACATTGTTGGGTAATGTGAGCAATGCCATCAAGGCGTTCATGGATGATTTGAAATTTCAGGGTGTTGAAGAACGCGTAGTTGGAATGACCTATTCAGAGTTTGGTCGACGCATCCTCAGCAATGGATCCACTGGTACAGACCATGGTGCTGCTGCTCCGTTATTTGTTTTTGGTGCAATGGTGCAGGCAGGAGTAAGCGGTACAACACCTATTTTGCCCATGAAGGCAACAGTGGGAGACAATGTTCCTTATCAATATGATTTCAGGAGCATTTATGCCAGTATCCTTTCCAATTGGCTCTGTGTAAATGATACTACCCTGAACAATGTGATGTTGAAAAACTTCCAGAAACTGCCTTTGACAAAATTGGGTACCTGTTCGATCCTTAATCCTGTTGGTAATCCTGATCAGCTGATTGTGGCATACCCCAATCCATTCCATAAAAAAGTAACCATTCAATTCAAGTCTGCTGGTGGCCATACCATGATTCAGGTGATGGATTCCGCTGGTCGACTGGTGAAGATACTCATCGACGCCAATTTTGAGGCCGGTACATTCAGGGTTGATTTTGATGGCGAGTATCTTTCTGCAGGCCTTTATTACATCAGGTTGCAAAATCAGGTTATACAGCAGGTGAAATCCGTTATCAAGATCTGAGTATCTTGAGTATTTATGAAGTTGTTTCAATTGTACATAGATGATGGAATGGAAACTGGTTAAGTCTGATTATCTTTTTGATGATCTATGGTTTACTGTCAGAAAGGATACCTGTATGCGGGGAGATGGGAAAATCATCGATCCTTATTATGTATATGAATTTCCTGATTGGGTGACTGCAGTTGCCATGACCAAGGCTGGGGAGTTTATTTTTGAAAGGCAGTACCGGCATGCAAGTGGGCTGACACTGATGGAAATTCCAGGCGGATGTGTGGACACCGAAGACAAGGATCTTGAATCTGCCATTGCCAGGGAACTGCGCGAAGAGACAGGGTATCAGTTCGAGTCTTTTGAATACCTTGGCAAAACTTCCGCAAATCCTTCTACGCACAACAATTGGATGCATTTTTACCTGGCAAGGGGAGGTGAAAAAATTGCAGCGCAATCACTCGATGCCAATGAAGAAATTGAAATACACTTGCTCAGTATTGATGATGTAAAAAGCCTGTTGAAAAAAAAAATGAGATTCTGCAAAGCATGCATGCTACTGCATTGTTTTATGCATTGTCCAAACTGGGTGAATTGAATTATTGAGACCATTTTTCCCTATCAACTTCACCCACAACAAAAATACTGCCACAAACCAATACAAGGTCATTGGCTCCTGCCATTTTAATTGTATGCTCAATGGCCGAATTCACATCTGGATACGATTGGCCTCTCAGGCCTGCTGTAGTTGCCATTTTCTCTAATTCTTCTGTGATGAGGGCTCTTGGTATCTGGGCTTGCGTAAAGGCGTACATTGCTTGCTGAGGAAGTTGGGCAATCACAGCTTCAACATCCTTGTCCTTGGACAAACCAAGGATGATGAATAGCTTTTCAAATGCAGATGCATTGATTTGTTGAACCACTTTCTTGATTCCTTCTGTATTGTGGGCAACGTCGAGAATCAAAAGGGGGACGGTGTTGATAACTTCCCATCTTCCGTGTAGCCCCGTATTTTTTTTTGCATATGCGATGCCCTTCACAATATCGTCATCTTTGATTTTCCATCCCTTGTTAATCAGCAGATCAACCGCGGCAATGACAGTGCGGATATTTTCTGCCTGGTAAAAGCCTGTAAGGTCAGCATTGAATTTTCTGGTTGATCCATCTTTGATGCAAGTCAATTCAATTGAAACGATGCCAGGGCTTATCGATTGCGCAGCAGTATTCCAGATGGCATCTGCAAAAACAATGGGGGCATCCAACTGCCTTGCCTTCGTTTCAAACACTGTTGCAGTTTCAACATGGGTTTGTCCAACGACTACAGGAACATTTACTTTGATGATTCCAGCTTTTTCTCCTGCAATCAATCCGAGGGTGTTTCCAAGCAATTGAACATGGTCCAGTCCAATATTGGTGATGATGGACATTTCAGGGTGGATGATATTAGTACTGTCTAGTCTGCCACCCAGCCCTGTTTCAATGATGGCCACTTCAACCCCTTCTTTTGCAAAATGGTCAAAGGCCATGGCCACGTTAACTTCAAAAAAAGAAGGTTCCAGTGCTTCAATCAGGTGGGTGATGTTTTCGGTAAATTCGACCACCTGCCCGGTAGGAATCATCTCCCCATTGATCCGGATCCGCTCCCTGAAATCTTTTAAATGGGGGGATGTATATAGACCGGTTTTAAACCCCGCTTCCTGCATGATGGAGGCCAGGATATGGCTAACTGATCCTTTACCATTCGTTCCTGCTACATGGATGGTTTTGAAGCGCTGCTGGGGGTTGCCCAAGGCTGCACAAAGGGCAATCGTATTGGAAAGATCCATCTTGAGTGCTGCTGCCCCTGTTCGGCTGAACATGGGTAGTTTTGAATAGAGGTATTCTATGCAGGATTGATAGTCCATGGTGTAAAGATATTGTATCTTTGCAACCATGAGTATGTTAATGTGGGTGCCCATGTTGGCTTTTTCCCTTGCCGTTCTGATCCAGGGATTTTATTATTTGCGGTACTTTTGTTTGCTTGCTTTCTATAAGCAAAACCATGCGCTTTCAGCCAAAGAACAGGCCGTCAGTGTCATCATTTGTGCCCGCGATGAGGCCGATCAAATTGAGACCAATTTGCTTGGCGTGCTTGCACAGACGTATCGCAGTACACATGAAATTGTGGTTGTCAATGACAATTCCCTGGATGACACAAAATACCTCCTGGAAGGCTTGTACCGTGACTTTAAGCAACTGCATATTGTAGAACTGAAACAGGAAGCTTTGCACATACCTGGGAAGAAATTTCCCCTTTCCATGGGCATTAAAAGTGCCAAGTACGAGTTGATTTTGTTGACTGATGCAGATTGTATTCCAGCCTCTGAACATTGGATCCTCAAAATGCAGGCCGCCTTTAAAGAGGGCATTCAAATTGTATTGGGTTATGGTGCTTACAAAAGAAAGAAAGGACTCCTCAACAGGGTCATTCGTTTTGATACTTTCCATACTGCTTTGCAGTACTTATCCTGTGCCCTTGCAGGGCAGCCTTACATGGGTGTTGGAAGGAATTTAGCATATAAAAAGGAATTGTTTTTCAAGCAAAAAGGGTTTGCCGCACACCATCATTTGCCTGGAGGCGATGATGATCTTTTTATCAATGCGTGTGCAACCGGTGAAAACACAGCCATTGTGATTGACAAGGATGCATTTACCTATTCAACACCACCAGCATCCGTCGGAGAATGGATCAGTCAAAAAGAGCGTCACAATTCAACAGGAAAATATTACAAAGGCAAGCATAAGTTCCTGTTGGGCGTTTACATGACTTCCCATTTCCTTCTGTACCCACTGATGGTGGCTGCATTAACCACCTTCGACTGGCGCTGGGTACTAGGGGTGTGGGGAATAAGATTTTTGATTCAGGGGATTGTGTTTTTCAAATCCATGAAAAAACTGGGTGAAACAGATCTCTTTCCCTTCTTTTGGCTTTGGGATATTTGGATGTTTTTTTACTATTTGATTTTCATATCTTCTATATGGAAAAAGCCTCGCAACCAATGGAATTGATACTCAAATATTTCAGTGATTTTTCTCCAAGACAGTTGAATCAATTTACACAATTGAGAGAACTGTATCTTGATTGGAATGAAAAAATCAACGTTGTATCCAGAAAAGATATAGCGTCACTTTATGAAAGACATGTTCTTCATTCTTTGTCCATTGCAGCGCGATATCCATTTGCCAGTGGTCTGGAAATTATTGATATAGGAACTGGCGGAGGATTTCCCGGCATCCCACTGGCCATCTTTTTCCCTGAAGTGCAGTTTCATTTGGTTGATTCAATTGGCAAAAAGTTAAAAGTTGTTGAAGCTGTTTCTGCTGCCCTTGACATTTCGAATGTAACCATTCAGCATTCCCGGGCTGAGGATATCAAGGGGCGTAAATTTGATTTTGCTGTATCCAGGGCTGTAGCTCCTTTGGGTGAACTCTGGAAATGGAGCAGACCTCTGTTGAAGAAAGAAAGAAAAATGGAGGACCTTAAAAATGGCTTGATCTGTTTAAAGGGGGGTGATTTAACTGAAGAAATTGCTGTCTCCAATACAAGGCCTCATCAGCAACCCATAGGCGACCTTTTTGACGAAACATTCTTTCAGGAAAAATACATCCTCTATGTTCCTTTATAAAATTGTCATAACAAGATAATTGGAACAATTTTAGCTATACTTCACTCCAAAACAGGAGCCGCTCAAACAAATGGAAGAAAAACATAACAATATCAGGGTCAGTGTTGTAGAGGACAATCATTTCATTCGAATGGCCCTTTTACAATATCTACAAGAAATTGCATGTCAACAACAGGGGTAGAAGCGTATAATAAGTTTTACGGAAATGGAAACTCAAATCACTAGGGAAGTGAACCAAGGAATTCTTTTACCAATTTTAATTTTTCATCTGTTCGGCTGAGGGCTTCTAAAAAAGCAGGATCGTGTTCTACAATAGTCTCACCGGTTTTTCTAATGTCTAAAAATTCTTCATATTTTTTGATCAGTGTATCCAGCTCAAAAATTACCAAACTTGGCCTTATTTTATGCAATAGAAATTGGAATTGATCGATATCAGTTGTGGTGGGTAAATTGTTAAAATGCTTCTTAAAAGTCTCAAATTCGTTGAGGAAAATAGAAGTGATCCTGCGGTTGAGCACCGGATCTTTCCCTGTCATGTTGTTGAGTCTTTTAAAATCCATCCAGGGTTAAAATTAGCAAATTTCTTGATTTGGAAAATATTGCCTGAACTACGTAATAGTAAGTAAAAATACTTAATATTATTAAGGGTCCTTTTCGAATGCTTTAAAAAATGTAAAAACAACTTAAATGAGTAGTTTCCGCCTGAACAGGCGGCTTTTTTATTTTGAAAAAAGGTGTTCTCATGGCAAGAGAAGCTTTGAATGTGGACTAATTGTTCAATGACTCTTCCTCTGCTTTCGTATTTTTGAATACGGTTTTCAATATACCAACATGTCAAAAAATGTCCATGATACGCCATTGATGCAACAGCACGGGGCCATTAAGCAGAAGTATCCCGATGCCATCCTTTTGTTCAGGGTAGGAGATTTTTATGAAACCTTTGGGGAAGATGCCATAAAGGCATCAGCAGTATTGGGAATTACGCTGACCAAGCGAAACAATGGTGCTGCTTCAACCCTTGAATTGGCGGGGTTCCCCTACCATTCTCTTGACAATTATTTGCATAAATTGGTAAAGGCTGGTTTTCGGGTGGCCATCTGTGACCAGTTGGAAGATCCCAAAATGGCCAAAGGAATTGTAAAGCGGGGTGTAACCGAAATGGTGACGCCTGGGCTGGCCACGCATGATAAATTGCTGGAGCACAACAGCAATAATTTTCTGGCAGGCGTTCATTTTGGAGAGAAAGTAAACGGTATTTCCTTTTTGGATATCTCTACTGGTGAATTTTTTGTGGCACAGGGGGACCATGAATACACGGATAAGTTGTTGCAGACATTTCAGCCTGCGGAAGTTGTTTTTCAAAAAGGGCGGCAGGCAGATCTTGGGGATCATTGGGTTAAAAAATTTTACACCTATGGATTGGATCCATGGATTTTTGACCACAGGTATGCGGAAGAGGCTTTGCTGCGGCATTTTGGTACATATTCCCTGAAAGGGTATGGTGTCGAAGACATGGAAGAGGGTATTGTTGCAGCTGGGGCAGTGTTGCACTATCTTGGTGATACGGTACACCCCAACACCAGTCATATTGCTGCTATCCACAGGATCAATAGGGATGAGTACCTCTGGATGGATCAGTTTACCATCAGAAACCTTGAGCTCATTTACGCAGGTGTTGATGGCGGGGCAACATTGTTGAAGACCATAGATAGTACTGTTTCTCCAATGGGGGCGCGCCTGATGAGAAGATGGGTACTGATGCCCCTTGTACAAAAAGAGCAGATTGAAGAACGCGCAACACTTGTTGCTACCATTTTGGCCAACAGGGAATGGGGAGCGGCCGTCTTACAAAACATAAAACAATGTGGCGACATTGAAAGATTGGTGAGCAAGATTCCCTCCAGGAAAATTGGTCCCCGTGAAATGTTGCAATTGGCCAATGGGTTGGAGCAGGTGAAGTTGATCAAGATTGCAGCGGGAGATTTAAATGATCCCTACCTGTTCAGGCTTGCAGAAAAACTCAATGGTTGCAGTATCATCAAGGAGAAAATTGTAAGGGAAATTGCAGATGATGCCCCTGCCCAGACCGTTAAGGGTGGATATATTGCAGCGGGGGTTGACACAGACCTTGATCATTACCGCAGCCTTGCCAAAGGGGGTAAAAACGTGCTGGTAGAAATTCAACAGCGTGAGGCTTTGAATACCGGTATCAGTTCCCTGAAGATTGGATTCAACAATGTTTTCGGATATTATCTTGAAGTCAGCAATACACACAAGAACAAAGTTCCGGCAGATTGGATCAGAAAGCAAACCCTGACCAATGGAGAAAGGTATATTACCCCTGAGTTGAAAGAGTACGAAGAAAAGATCATGGGTGCTGAGGATAAAATACTACAGTTAGAATCAAAGATCTATGATCAATTGCTTGCTGAATTGCAGGAGTATATCGTTCCCATGCAGCAGAACGCACATGCCATTGCAGTGATTGATTGTCTTTCCAGTTTTGCCACCAATGCAGAAGCCTATCGATATTGCAGGCCAACAATCCATGAGGATGGGGATCTCCACATCATTGCTGGAAGGCATCCTGTCATTGAGCATCTCTTGAAACCGGGAGATGCCTATATCGCCAATGATGTCCACCTTGATCAGGACAATTGTCAGTTGATTATTTTGACGGGTCCAAACATGAGTGGTAAGAGTGCATTGCTCAGACAAACAGCCATCATCACCCTGATGGCACACCTGGGCAGCTATGTGCCAGCACAGGAGGCAATCATTCCGATTACAGACAAGATATTTACAAGGGTTGGTGCATCGGATAACCTCAGCGGGGGTGAATCTACCTTTATGGTGGAGATGAATGAAACTGCCAGCATCATCAACAATATCTCATCACGGAGTCTTGTGATTCTTGATGAGATAGGCAGAGGAACCTCTACCTATGATGGAATTTCCATCGCCTGCAGCATCGCAGCGTTTTTACACGATGCTGATCAACGCCCCAAAACATTGTTTGCAACCCATTACCATGAAATGAATGAGCTTGAGCTTGGCCTTCCCAGGATCAAGAATTTTCATATCACCCATAAGGAAGTTGACAACAGGATCATCTTCTTGCGAAAGTTGGCTCCAGGTGGAAGTACCCATAGTTTTGGTATTCATGTTGCCCGAATGGCAGGGATGCCACTTGTTTTGGTCAATAGAGCCGAAGAAATTTTGCGGGAACTTGAAAAAAAACAGGGGATTTCAGTTTCGTCAGCCCACAAACCGGAGGTTCCCGGAATTCAACTTTCCATTTTTGATACCCATACTGAAGTCTTTGCGGGCATCAGGGAAATGATGGGTGGGGTTGATGTAAACAACCTTACTCCGTTGGAAGCGCTGGTTATTTTGAGTGAGATCAAGAAAAAAATCAATTGATCAAATAAGTTCCTTGAGCGCCTCAATGACGGCGTCAATCTCTTGCCTGGTATTGTATTTGCTGAAGGAGAATCTCACAGTGGATTGGTCAGGTAACTGGAGCGCATTGATCACATGAGATCCTTGATTGGCGCCACTGCTGCATGCACTGCCCCCTGAAACACAGATATTCCTGATGTCCATATTGAAGAGCAGCATTTCGGATTTTTCTGTTCTGGGAAATCCAACATTCAATACCGTGTAGAGGCTATCCTCTGATGGGTCGCCGTTGAAAACAACCCCTTTGATATTTTTTTCCAGTGATGTTTTGAGGTATGATTTTAATGAAGCAATCTGTGCATGATCAACTTCATGGTTTTTCATTGCAATTTCAAGCGCTTTTGCAAATCCAACAATACCATAAACGTTTTCTGTTCCTGCCCTCATGTTTCTTTCCTGTCCCCCCCCATGAATGAATGGATTCACTTTGTTCCTTGCATTGATGTACAAAATCCCCACACCCTTTGGACCATGAAATTTATGGCTTGCACCTGTAATGAAATCAATATTTATTTCGGCCAGGTTGATGGGGAAATGGCCCACAGTCTGAACCGTGTCTGAATGGAAAACGGCATTGTATTGCTGGGCCAGTTCTCCTATTCTTTTGATGTTGCTGATATTGCCAATCTCATTGTTGGCATGCATCAAGGTGATCAATGTTTTCTCTGGTGAAGAAGACAGTTTCAGTTCAAGATCATTGAGGTCTACATGACCATTGGGAAGGATGTTGACAAACTCAAGGCTTGCATGACCCTTGCTTGCAATAAAATTGCAGGTATGAAGGGTCGCATGATGTTCAATCGGGGAACTGATGATTCTGGTACAGCCCAATTCCTTTATTGCAGCGAAAATGGCGGTATTGCTGCTCTCAGTTCCTCCACTGGTAAAAAATATTTCAGATGGATGGGCATGAAGTACTGCTGCTACTGATTTACGGGCTTTTTCAATGGCCAGCCGGTTCTCCCTTCCGTATGAATAAATCGAAGACGGATTGCCGAAATGTTCAGTAAAATAAGGTGTCATCACCTCGAAAACCAACGGGTCTATTGGAGTCGTAGCAGCATTGTCTAAATATATTCTGGCGGCCATATCCTAACCTGTTTTTTCAAATATACGAAACAGGGTTTACAATGACTCCTGTATGTCGCGGATGAGTTTTGATGCGATATTGTTGGCGGTAGTTTCGAAATTACTTTCTGCAATGATCCGAATGATGGGCTCAGTGTTACTGGATCTTAAATGAACCCAGTCATTGTCAAACTCAATCCTTAATCCGTCGATGGTATTCAAAGGATTTGATCTATATTTTTCCTTCAGTTTCTCAAAAACAACGTTTAGGTTGGTTTTGCCATCCATTTCGATCTTGTTTTTGCTGATGAAGTAGTCTGGATAACTGCTGCGAAGCTGTTTGACGGTTTTGTTTGATTGTGAAAGCTGGGTCAGGAAAAGAGCAATGCCAATAAGGGCATCCCTTCCATAATGAAAATCAGGAACAATGATGCCGCCATTGCCTTCCCCTCCAATAACCGCATTGACCTCTTTCATCTTGGCCACAACGTTAACCTCGCCAACAGCTGCAGCATGATATTTTCCACCATGCTTTTCAGTGATGTCTTTCAGCGCTCTTGTTGATGAAAGGTTGCTTACTGTATCTCCTTTGGTTTTCCCTAGTACATAGTCTGCAATGGCAACCAACGTGTATTCTTCGCCAAACATGGACCCATCCTCGCAAACAAATACAAGCCTGTCAACATCAGGATCAACAGAAATGCCAAGATCGGCCTTGTTGGAAATTACAGCAGCAGAAAGTTGCGTCAGGTGTTGAGGCAATGGTTCAGGATTGTGGGCAAATTTTCCATTGACTTCTCCATTCAAAACAATGATGTTCTGTTCTTGTATGCCCAATTTTTTAAGGAGAATGGGTACAAAAACTGCTCCACTGCTGTTGATCGCATCAACGACAATTTTGAGGTTTTGTTTTTCAATAAAATTTTTATTGACAAGCGCATGTGATACAATGGCATCAAGATGCCTGTCTGCATGGTCGTATTTTGGTGTAATACTTCCGGTTTTGTCAACCAAAGAAAAATTGATATTCCCCAACTCTGCATTGTTGAGGATCTGCGCACCTACTTCAGCACTGATGAATTCTCCTTTATTGTTCAGCAATTTGAGTGCATTCCATTCTTTGGGGTTATGGCTGGCTGTGATTATGATTCCTCCAGCAGCATTTTCTGCAGCCACTTCAAATTCAACAGTTGGCGTTGTTGAAAGTCCAAGGTCGATGACTTCTGCACCCATGGATACAAGTGTTTGAGCAACAAGACCTGCTATCATCGGGCCACTTATTCTTCCATCTCTTCCAATGATGATTTTTTTATTGCCCTCTGCCATTGCCCATTCACCGAAGGCAGCCGTATATTTCACTACATCCAAAGGGGTAAGCGATTCACCGGGTTTACCGCCAATGGTTCCTCGGATTCCTGAAATGCTTTTGATCAATGCCAAATTAAAAATTTTAAGGATGCAAAATTACAAAATAAAGGCTGTTCCATCAACTAAATATGATTGCACAGTGGGTTTTATAGACTTAATGCTTTTTCTTAACTTTCTGGATAGGCCATTTCCTGGAAATACTGCTTAAATTTACAGTATGCTTATGTTGTATTCAGATCACATGTCATTTATTCAGCAAGTGTTACATATTGATTATCAGTTAATGCTTTTGCTGAACCGCGAACTTGTTCACCCTGTTCTGGATGATTTTTTTCTATTTCTGCGGGAATCCATTTTTCATATTCCCCTGTATGTTTTTATTGTTTTCTATTCTTTTCAGGTTTTTGGCAAAAAAGCCATTTGGTGGGTACTGGGTGCAATAGCCATGGTTGCATGTTGTGACCTGATAAGCAGCCACGTCATCAAGCCCTATTTTGATAGGCCAAGACCTTGCAGAGATCCCTTTATGGCAGATCAAATCAGGTTTCTTGCCCGGTATTGTGGTGCCAATGGAAGTTTTACCTCCTCTCATGCCGTCAATCATTTTGCCTTTGCTACCTATGTTGCGTTTACCATGCGTGGTATTTCAAAATGGTTCAATCTTTTGTTCATTTGGGCCTTTGCCATTGCATACGCCCAGGTGTATGTAGGTGTACATTATCCATCAGATGTGTTGGTTGGGGCTTTTTTGGGGATAGTTTTTGGATTGACGGGTGCACAAATCAGCAGGCAGGCCCTATCTTTACAGCAACACAGTATATGAACGAGTTGCTCATTCTCTTCTTTCTGATCCTTATCAATGGATTCTTTTCCATGGCAGAGATTGCCTTGGTTTCTGCCAGAAAAGCCCGTCTTGAGGGGCAGGCAAACAAAGGAGACTCAAGGGCCAAACATGCGCTGGCACTGGCACAAAAGCCTGATTCTTTTTTATCCACTGTTCAAATCGGAATTACTACCATCGGTATTCTTACAGGTATATTTTCAGGCGACAAGATTGTGGATGATGTGGCTGTCTTTCTGGAGGGACTACCTGTCTTTGCTGCCTACAGCAAAGGGATTGCAACAGCGGCAGTTGTTGTTATCATCACTTTTTTCTCTCTTGTTTTTGGTGAGCTTGTTCCCAAACGGCTTGGGTTGTCCAACCCTGAAAAGATTGCCAAAACTGTTGCAGCCCCCATGCGGTTGATTTCAAGAATTGTCTATCCTTTTGTTTGGTTGCTGGTGAATACAACCACATTGATCATGGGGTTATTCAGGGTTAAGACAGATGATTCACAAGTGACGGAGGAAGAAATCAAAGCCATCATCAATGAAGGAACCGAACATGGTGCCATTGAAGTAACCGAGCAAGAAATCATCCAGCGGGTTTTCCATTTGGGAGATCGAAACATCACTTCTTTGATGACCCACCGCAGTGATGTAATCTGGTTTGATGTCAATGATAATGAGCAGAGCATCAGGGAGAAGATCATGAAGGAGCCACACACTATATATCCTGTGTGTGATAAATCAATAGACCAAATCAAGGGAATTGTTTCCATCAAGGACATGTATGTTACACCCGATGAGGTTTCTTTCAAGCATACCATGAAAAACCCTCTTTTCGTTCCAGAAAACATCAGTCCTTATCAACTGCTTGAAAAGTTCAAGGTCTCCAAAATCCATACCAGCTTTGTCGTAGATGAGTATGGAACCCTGCTTGGATTGGTAACCTTGAATGATTTGTTGGAAGCTATTGTTGGGGACCTTCCTCAGCACGATTTGCAGGACTATGAAATCATTGAAAGGGAAGATGGAAGTTTTCTGGTTGATGCACAGATTCCGTTTTATGATTTTCTCACCAGGTTTGAAAAAGCCGATTGGATGAATGAAGGTGAACAGGAATTTGATACATTGGCTGGGTTCATTTTACACGCCCTTGAGCGGATTCCAGAAACCGGTGAACATTTTGAATGGAAAGGATTTGGCATAGAAATCATGGACATGGATGGTCATCGCATCGACAAGGTAATGGTGAAATTATCGGACCAGATCCGCAGTGAAATGGAAGAAGAACAATAAGGAATATGGAGCTTTCCCTTCAACATAAAACGGCATTGGTTTGTGGCGGATCTCAAGGAATTGGTAAGGCTATTGCCATCGAACTCGCCATGCTTGGAGCCTCTTGTATTTTGCTCTCCAGAAATTTGAATACCCTTCAGCAGACCGTCAACGAACTGCCTGTTACCAATGATCAATCGCATGCATGCCACGCAATTGATTTCAATGATGTTGATGCACTGAAAGCGCTTGTATCCAATATTACACAAGACCATACCATTGATATCCTGATCAACAATACTGGTGGGCCATCAGCAGGTCCCATTGAAACGGCAGATCCGCTGGCATTTCATGCTGCCTTTACCCAACATCTTGTTTGCAACCATATCCTTGCGCAGGCTGTCATTCCTGCGATGAAACAAAATGGCTGGGGTCGTATCATCAATGTCATTTCAACCTCAGTCCGGATTCCAATCGATAATCTTGGTGTGTCCAATACCATTCGTGCAGCGGTTGCCTCCTGGTCAAAAACCATGTCAAATGAATTGGCCGTGCATGGCATTACTGTCAATAGCCTCCTGCCGGGATTCATTTCCACTGCAAGACTCGAGGCCGTTGCTGAAAACTTTGCTGCCAGGGCGAACATTGAAAAGACTGCCATGCAGGCTCAAATGCGCGCTTCAGTTCCTGCCAAAAGATTTGGATCGCCTGCTGAAATTGCTGCTGTTGCTGCTTTTGTGGCATCTCCCGCAGCCTCTTACCTCAATGGAATCTGTATACCTGTCGATGGTGGCAGAACCGGAAGCATTTAACAATGAACAGATTTGAATTCAATGAAGCCTTTGCGCAGTCGCTTGATGCTGCCGACCCTTTACAAGGTTTCAGGAGCCAGTTCCTGGTGCCTGAAAAAAATGGAAAGCAGCGCATCTATTTTTTGGGGAATTCACTCGGTCTTCAGCCCATCTCAACTGCAGGGTCCATCAATACGATCCTTCAGCATTGGGCTGAAGAGGGGGTCGAATCTTTTTTTGCTGGGAAAGCGCCTTGGCTGGATCTGCACAATGCCTTGCTTGAACCATTGTCTGTTATTGCTGGCGCCAAGCCATCAGAGCTTAGTGTCATGAACCAGCTAACCGTCAATATTCATTTGATGCTGGTTAGTTTTTATCGTCCAGATGGTGAACGAAAAAAAATTCTGGTAGAATCCAAGGCATTTCCAAGCGATCAATATGCCATACATTCATTTCTGGAACACCTTGGCCTGGATCCTTCAGAGATACTGGTTGAAGTCAATGCTGGTAGCGAAAATGTTGCCATGCGCAATGAAGATATTATCCATGCTATTGAAAGTCATTCAGATGAACTGGCCTTGGTTTTTCTCGGTGGAATCAATTACTATACCGGTCAGTTGTTGGACATGCAGCAGATCAGCAAGGCTTCTCGCGAAGCTGGTGCAATGGTTGGTTTTGACCTGGCCCATGCCATGGGCAATGTGCAATTGAATCTGCACGCATGGGAAATTGATTTTGCCTGCTGGTGTTCTTATAAATACCTCAATGGTGGCCCTGGCGCAGTAGCTGCTGTATTTGTGCACGAGAGGCATCACGCAGATAAAACATTGAAAAGGCTTACCGGTTGGTGGGGGTATGACAAATCTGAAAGGTTTGCCATGAAGAACCGCTTTGTGCCAGAACCCGACGCATCAGGGTGGCAACTGAGTACACCATCCATCTTGCTGTATGCCTGCCTTAAATCTTCCCTGGATATTTTTACACAAGCCGGGTGGATAAATATTTTGGCCAAGCAGGAAAAAATGCTGGCATGGCTTTCCGCCCTCATCAATGATCTTGGATTTGAACATTTTACGTGCCTTACGCCTGATGCAAGAGGATGCCAGGTTTCCCTGTTGTTCAAAGAAAAAGGAAGGGAGGTTTATGACCTGCTTTTTGAGAAAGGGTTCATGGTGGATTGGAGGGAGCCCAATGTGATTCGACTGGCACCAGTTCCATTGTATAATACATTCACTGAAGTATGGCATTTTTATAGCGCATTGAAAGCCATTATCTTTGAGGTATATGCAATAAAAAAACCTTTCCAAGCATAGAAAAAAAAGGCGAATGACCTTGTTAATTTTCAAGTTTTTACCATGACCAAACAAGTACTGATCGATCATATAAGAGCAAAAAAGTCTTATCTCTGTGTAGGGTTGGATACAGATCCCAGCAAGTTGCCAGCATGCATGCTGGGGGAGGAGGATCCTGTTTTTGCTTTCAACAAAGCCATCATCGATGCAACCTTGCCTTATTGTGTTTCCTACAAAATCAATACCGCTTTCTATGAAGCACATGGCCTGCGTGGTTGGGCTTCCATGGAAAAGACGGTCAACTATATTCCTGAAACACATTTCCGGATAGCCGATGCAAAACGGGGCGATATTGGCAATACATCCACCCAATATGCCATCGCGTTTTTGAAAAACCTTCCTTTTGATGCCATCACCATTGCTCCCTACATGGGCGAGGACAGCGTCAAGCCATTCCTTCAGTTTGAAGGGAAATGGGCCATCGTGCTTGGGCTTACCTCTAATCCTGGTGCGGCTGATTTTGAGTTGAAGGAATTGAAAGCCGAAGGCCGGTTGTATGAAAAGGTTATACAAACTGTTGCTGGCTGGGGATCTACTGACAACCTGATGTTTGTGGTAGGCGCTACCAGGTCTGATGAATTCCTCAACCTCAGAAAAATATCACCTGACCATTTCTTTCTGGTTCCAGGTGTTGGTGCGCAGGGAGGTAGTCTGGCAGAAATTTCACAGAAGGCCATGAACAAGGATGTGGGCTTGCTCGTCAATGTGAGCCGCGACATTATTTTTGCATCTTCAGGCATTGATTTTGCATCAGTGGCAGGAGAGAAGGCAAAGGCCTATGCTGCTGAAATGTCTTTATACCTTTAATTCAATCGCCTGACTTGTTGTAAGATTACATCAGCAAGTTTTTTTGCCCATCTACCATACTCAATTCCTGAAGGATGAAGGCCATCTTTGGCTACCAGTAAAGGGTTGGAAGTGGCTTCCCTGCTGCCTTCTGTGATGGATATGTAGGCAATACCAGCAGCTTCGGTAATCTTTCTGTTGATGGCATTGAACAGGTCTATTTCTTTTCCGATTTTCACCCTGTCCCTGCTGGCTGCAAAAGGCGTTGCTCCCCAATCAGGAATGCTCAACACAAAAACATGTTGTTTGTTTCCACCAGCAAAGGCGATGGCTTTTTTCAATAATTTTTCAAATTCCTGTTCATATGCTGAGGGATCTTTCCCCCGGTATTGGTTGTTGACACCAATCAATAAGCTGACAATATCGTAGGGTTGCACAAAGGTTGTTTTCTCAATTCCATCCATTAATTCATCTGTCGTCCAACCGGTCTTGGCAATGATTTCAGCAGCATGCACGTTCATGCCTTTCTTTCTCAGCAGTTGTACGGTCTGATAGGGAAAGGATTCGTAAATCGGAACAGATTCACCAATGGTATAGGAATCGCCAAGGGCCAACAAACTCCTTTGCTTTTGTGCAGTACTGTTCAATGCCATGGTCATCAGAAATGGGAGGGTGATAAAAAGCTGTTTCAGGCGGTTCATATGACCCCGAATTTAAACAAAATGGGATTATCTTTATGCACAACCGAAAACCAACTGCATGAAACGGATTTTTTTATTGTTGCTCGTATTAGTAAGCTGCACGATTTCTTTTGCACAACAACTTCCTGTGGCCAAAGCCAACTATGAACTGGCCGCGAGGTTCTCTCCAAAGAAGTTGGAGAAAATGTTGTTTTCTACGGCCGTTGATCCTCATTGGATGAAAGGTGGTGTTAAGTTCTGGTATACCTATGAAACAACCGCTGGTAAAAAATGGTATGTGGTGGATCCGGTAAAAATGGCCAAGGTCCCCATGTTTGACAATGATAAATTGGCGGCATCCATCACTAGAATTGTCAAGGATCCTTTTGATGGCAAACACCTTTCATTGGATAACCTCAAATTTGTAAAGGATGAGAACTGGATACAGTTTGAAGTGAAAAGTACACAAGAAGTTGAGAAAAAAGATACCACCAAAAAAGGCCCTTCCACCAAAGAAAAAAAGGTTTTTCATTTCCAATACAACATCACGCTTGATTCACTTGTCGAGTTGAAGGACCTCAAGAAGCCAACGCCAAAGCCTTCATGGGCCAATGTTTCACCCGATCAGCAATGGGTGGTATTTGCAAGGGATTTCAATTTGTATAGGATGGATTCTGCGAACCTGCGGAAAGCCATTGTAAAAGAGGATGACAGTACCATTGTGGAAGAAAAACTGACCACTGACGGCATTGAAAATTATGGATTCGGCGAATCATTTGGTGAGACCAATCTTGAAAAGGCGGCCAACCGCAAAAAAAGAAAATTTGCAGGGGTGATGTGGTCTCCGAATTCAACACATTTTGTGGTCACAAGAACCGACAGCAGGAATGTAAAAGACCTCTGGGTCATCAACAGCATCGCGGAGCCACGTCCGACCCTGGAAACCTATAAATACCATATGCCAGGAGAAAAAGAAGCTCCCATTAGGGGAATGATGGTGTTTGACATGGCTACAAAAAAAATGGAAAAAATCGATGCATCCCTGTTCAAAGACCAGGAGTTGGGGATATGGTCTGCCAATGTTGAAAAAAGAGCCCGGGATGATGAGCGCCGCCCAATGATCTGGATGGGGGATGATACCAAATTTTATTTCAGCAGAACAAGCAGAGACCTGAAGAGAATTGATGTTTGTGCATTTGATCTTTCATCCAAAATGGTTAAAGTGCTGGTAGAGGAGAGGATGAATACCTATCTTGAACTCCGCAAGCCACTGTTTTTTAACAATGGAAAGGAATTCATCCATTGGAGCGAACGCGACGGATGGGGGCATCTCTACCTCTATGATTCTTCTGGTAAAATGAAATCACAGATCACTTCTGGGCCATGGCATGTGGAGGAAATGGAAGACATTGATGACAAGACAAGAACAGTTTATTTTACCGCCAATGGCAAGGAAGCTGGTGAAGATCCTTACTACCTGCATTTGTACAAAACAGCACTGGATGGCAGTGGCTTGAAATTGCTCAACCCCGGAGACCATGATCACAGTGCCAACCTGGATGACACCAGGCGTTTCTTTGTAGACAATTATTCCAGGGTCAATACTGCACCCGTTTCGGCATTGTTTGATGCAACAGGAAAGAAAATCATGGACCTGGAAAAGGCCGATCTTTCATCGCTGATGCATGCCGGATATAAATTTCCTGAGCCTTTTATTGCCAAGGCCGATGATGGTATCACAGACCTATATGGCGTTGTATACAAACCCTTTGATTTTGATTCAACGAAGAAATATCCAGTTGTTGCATACGTCTACCCCGGACCCCAAACAGAAGCCGTGAACAAGGCTTTTGGAAGATCGATGGACCGCGTAGACAGGCTTGCCCAGTTTGGATTTATCGTAGTAACCCTGGGCAACAGGGGCGGTCATCCGTCAAGGTCCAAATGGTACCACAATTATGGCTATGGCAACCTGAGGGACTATGGCTTGGCCGACAAGAAAACAGTCATAGAACAACTTGGGCAAAGGTTCAGTTATATGGACATCAACCGCGTGGGCATCCATGGGCATTCCGGTGGAGGGTTTATGTCTACCGCTGCCATGTTGGTCTATCCTGATTTCTTCAAAGTGGCTGTTTCCTCCGCAGGGAACCACGAAAACAATATTTACAACAGGTGGTGGAGCGAAAAGCACCATGGGGTAAGAGAACAGGTTTCTGATAAAGGGGATACCAGTTTTCTGTACGCGATTGAAAAAAATTCAGAGCTGGCTAAAAACCTCAAGGGCCATTTGATGCTCTCTCACGGAGACATTGATAACAATGTTCATCCTGGCAATACCATTCGCATGGCCAATGCGCTGATCAAGGCCAACAAACGGTTCGATCTTGTTTTGTTGCCTGGCCAACGGCATGGATATGGCGACATGACGGAGTATTTTTTCTGGCAGATGGGTGATTATTTCAGCAAATGGTTGTTGGGTGATTTTTCTCAACCGGTAGACATCATGGAAATCAACAGGGAAATCCAGCAGACAGGAAACAAAAAATAATGTTGCCTGATAGGTTGTATTTTTGCAGTGATGAACAACTGGAAGATATTGGTCTCAATGCTGTTGGGTTGGTTCCCCATGGGCCTTTTTGCCCAGTTGAAAGACACCACCATCAATGATCAAGGCCGTCAGGTGACCCTTTCACCGGTTGTGATCAGGAGTGGCACCAATGTGCCAGGGTTCATCAAACGCGTTGAAAACGATACTACTTTTTACAAGGCATTTAAAAACCTGAGGGTACTGAATTACTCTTCGCTCAATGATGTGCGAATGTTTGATCGAAAGGGTAAGGTTGAAGCCAGTCTGTTCAGCAAGACCAGGCAATGGGCTTCCCGGTCCTGTAGGGTCACCAAGGTAATAGAGGAAAAAACCACCGGCGATTTTTACAAGGCTGGGGGCGATTACAATTACTATACCGCCGAGCTTTATGCTTCCCTTTTCTTCTCAAAAGATACCGTCTGCGGTCAGTCAAATGTCATCAAGGACATCAATGTAACACTCAGGGGAAGGAAGGGGTTGGACAAGCACAAGGAGCAATTGAAGATGTTGTTTTTCAATCCAGGGAAGGACATTCCGGGTATTCCCCTGATGGGAGAAAAGGTCAAGGTTTTTGACAAAGCGCACTCCGATTTGTATGACTTCAGCATCGATATCCAGGAATACAAGGGCAAGCCTGCTTATCTTTTTGTTTTGAAAATCAAGGAGGGACTGGCTTTTTACAAAAAGGATGATGTGGTGATCGATGAAATGACAACCTGGTTCAACTATAATAGTTTCGAAGTGATGGCCCGCAATTACAGCATGAGCTACAATGCGGGGGTATACAGATTCAATGTCTCCATGCAAGTGGAGATAGAAAAGATGGGACAATACCTTTACCCCAAAATCATCCGGTACGATGGCAACTGGGGCGTGCTGATCAAGGGTAAGGAGCGAGGGTTGTTTACTGCTACTATTTATGACCTTGATGTCAACTGAGCATTGTTGGAGTAGCCCCTCCATTTCTGGATGACAGCCTTCATGTCATCTGCCAGCTCACTTTCAAAAAGCATTTCCTCTCCGGTAGCAGGGTGAATGAATCCAAGTGTTTTTGCATGCAGGGCCTGTCGCTTACACAAATTAAAACAGTTGTCAACGAATTGCTTGTATTTTGTAAAAACTGTTCCTTTTACTACCCTGTCTCCGCCATACACATCGTCGTTGAAAAGGGGATGCCCCCTGTGCTGCATGTGCACCCTGATCTGATGGGTCCTTCCGGTCTCCAGCCTGCATTCCACAAGGCTAACATATTTGAGGTCTTCCAGCACAGTATAATGGGTAATGGCATTTTTCCCGTGTTCGCTATCCGGGAATACGTCCATCAATTTTCTGAACCTGGGGTGTCTTCCAATATTGCCCTCAATGGTGCCTTCCACCTCATCAAAATTTCCCCATACAAGGGCCATGTACCTTCTTTTTACGGTGTGTTCAAAGAATTGCCTGGCAAGTTTTACAGCAGCCAGTTCAGACTTGGCCAAGACAATAAGCCCAGTTGTGTTTTTATCAATTCGGTGCACCATGCCAAACCTGGGTAGTTTGGTTTCATCAAGGTCTGGTTGTTGTTCACGCAAATGCCAGGCTACCCCATTGATCAGGGTGCCACTGAAGTTGCCTGAACCGGGGTGAACCACCATACCCGCAGGCTTGTTGATGAGCAGGATATGGTCGTCTTCATACACGATGTTCAATGGCAATTGCTCTGGGATGATTTCGTAAGTAACCGGGTCAGTATCAGAGTAAAAGATGATCTGGTCTGCAGGTTTTACCTTGTAATTGGCCTTGATGGGTTGGTTGTTCACCAAGACCATGCCATTGTCAATGGCCCGCTGGATCTTGTTCCTGGAGGTATTGACCACCCTGTTCAACAGGAATTTATCTATTCTCAAGGGTTCCTGCCCTTTGTCCACTTCAATCGCCAGTCTTTCGTACAGTTCTTCTGACCCTTGCTCAACGATATCCTCACCCATCATTTCATTGCTGTTCTCCTGCGGCATAATGCGTATTTTTGCAAAGTTAACGTCTTTGTGCACCAATTGAAGAAACATGCAGCAAGCGGTATATGTTAGGGACCTTGGGAACATGGAATATGGGGATGCCTGGCGTGTTCAGGATGCGCTGTTGCTGGAGAATACCAACAAGAAAATAAAGCTTGCCAAGGGTGAAGATGCTGGTGAAACCATTCACCACCTCCTTTTTTGCGAACATCCACCTGTTTATACGCTGGGGAAAAGTGGGAAGGAAGAACATGTATTGATCAGCAAGGAGGAATTGGCCAAAAGGAATATTGGTTATTATCCTACCAACAGGGGTGGAGACATCACTTTCCATGGTCCTGGTCAGGTGGTAGGGTATCCTATCATCGATCTTGAAAAATTTTTTACTGACATTGGCAGGTACCTCAGGTTCCTGGAGGATGTCATTATCCTCACATTGGCCCATTATGGTTTGAAAGGAGAACGGAGTCCAGGAGAAACAGGCGTTTGGTTAGACCCATCCAACAAAATGATGGCAAGAAAGATATGTGCGATGGGGGTCCGCTGCAGCAGATGGGTTACCATGCACGGATTTGCACTCAACGTCAACACTGATCTCAATTATTTCAGTTCAATTGTTCCTTGCGGAATTCCCGACAAACAGGTTACCTCATTACAGAAGGAGTTGGGAAGGGAAGTGGAGATGGTGGCTGTCAAGGCATTGATCATGAAAAATTTCGAACAGGTCTTCCAGTGTAAAATTATCGTACCTCAGGAGGGATGAAAAACTTGTTTTGCTCCCTTAGCTTTTCGTCTTCATACAGATCATACTTGAACCAGCCGCTGTGCAGAAAATTGGAACGGTCTATCAGCAGCTGGGGTTCCTTGATATTCCTCATGTGAAACATAGGAGTGCCGTCTTCCTTGAATACCCGAAGTGAGAATTTCTTTTTGTAGGTATCGGGCAGGGCGATGATGAGGTTTCCTTCACTGTTGGTGAAAATAAGCCCTGAAGGGGTGAATACATTTTCGTTGATGTTGTCCTCAATTTTACCAGATAGGTTGATGCCCGTACCTGTTTCCCTTTTTATTTTGAGGGCTTTGTCAGGAGTAAGACCACGCATACCATTTGCATCATTGGTGCCATCAATCAATGCATTTACCGATGTTGTCATGGACACACTGTGGGAATTGAATGAAGTATCTTTGACAGCTTTTTGGGCCGCTGTAAAAAGATACCTTCCTCCGGGGTTGACATAGTAAATCCTGTAATAGCTATTGGCAACGCCTGGCTTTTTATCTACATAGCCATTTGAAACTGATGTAGGGTCCGGCATGGATACAATTGACCTGAATCCAGTCAGTGAATCAACGGATCGCTGGATGATCAATTGTGTCAGCTCAGGATGGGGGTTGAGCCATCCAATGATCACCATTCCATTTCTTTCTTTCACGGTAAAATGAGGAAGGCTATCCTCTGCTTTTGCCGACGCCAACAAAAGCAAGATAGAAGAGAAATAAATTAAAATATTTTTCCTTTTTGGTATGGACATTGGTTACAAAGGTAATCCCCCTTGATTAAAAAATGAGTTCATTGTTGCCAAGTGACCTGTTTCCTTGCAGGCCTCCACTGTGAATTAACAATACTTTTGAATCTCTGGCGAATGCTCCTGCTTCCATCATGCGGTAGAAAGCGTGTACAAGTTTCCCTGTGTAGACAAAATCGGTAGGAATATGGTGGGTATTGAAAAAATCATTCATTGACTGGAACAACAGCGCATTTTTTTTGGCATATCCACCCAAATGAAAATCAAAACGAACATCAAAACGCTTGTTCTTGATTTCTTCTTCACGCAACAACTGCTTGATTTCATTCATTACACTACAATTATTTTTGAGCACTGAAACCAGGGTCAACTGTTGGTGAGATTGCAAACCAGCAACCAGTCCAGCGGCCATTGTTCCTGTTCCACAGGCTGCAACCACCCTGTCATATGCTTCAACACCAGAAATCTCCATGATCTCTTTTGCACCCAACATTCCCAATCTACCATATCCCCCGTGAGGAATGATGGCATGGTTGGGATAGGCGCTTGAAAATTGGGCAAGGTCTATTGAATCGAAGGTTTCCCTTTTGATAAACTCAAGTTGCATTCCATAGGAAATGCAGTCTATCAAGCTGTGGGAATATATGTTAGGTGCTTCCCCTCTTACAAATCCAATGGATTCCAGGTTGTTTACTTTTGCTGCATAGGCTGCAGCAACAAGATGATTCGAAAAAGCCCCGCCAAAGGTTAGGATTCCTTTTTTTGCGCTGCTTTTTGCAGTGGCAAGGTAGTGGTTGAGTTTAAAAATCTTGTTTCCGGAAACAATGGGGTGCAGCAGGTCCAGCCTCAAGACAGCAGCACTGATGCCATGGGTTTGAACATGTTTGTCATTGATTGTTTGTATGATGTTTTTTCCTGACATGATCCCTGCAAAGGTCGTATTTTGGTGCTTTGAAATTTCGGACTATTTTCGCACCATAAATTTTCTTGTATGAAACCATCTTTGTTGATACTAGCTGCCGGCATGGCCTCCAGGTACGGAGGAATGAAACAGATTGAAGCATTTGGTCCGGAGGGCGAAACCATCATGGATTATTCCATCTACGATGCCATCAGGGCAGGGTTTGGAAAAGTAGTCTTTGTAATCAGGGAAGATTTTGCAGAACAGTTCAAGGCCATATTCGAGCCGAGATTGAAAGGAAGGATTCAGACGGAATACGTATACCAACACCTTGATGCGCATCTTGATGGATACCAAAGGAGGGAAGACCGGGCCAAGCCCTGGGGAACAGCGCATGCAGTACTGTGTGCAGCTGATGCAATCAACGAACCTTTTGCAGTAATCAATGCAGACGATTTTTATGGCCAGGATGCTTTTGTAAAGGCCTATGCATTTTTAACAGGTTCATGCAATGAAAATCATTACTCCATCATTGGATATCAATTGAAGCAAACACTGTCCGATTATGGCACTGTCAACAGAGGGGTTTGTACCGTCAACGAAAAGGGCAATCTAATTGGGGTGACAGAGCGTTTGAATATTGCAAGAAAAGAGGAAGGTGTGGGATGCGATGATGGCCTTGAGCCCGCTCAGCTGAAAGAGGACACCATCGTTTCAATGAATTTCTGGTGCTTCGATCCATCTGTATTTGCATACTCATCAAAACTGTTTCAACAATTCCTTGCAGAAAAAGGACAGGAGGAAAAGTCAGAATTTTTTATTCCCATTGTTGCAGACCAATTCATCCGTGATGGGGAAGGCAGGGTAGAGGTTATTCCAACCAGTTCCATTTGGTTTGGGGTAACCTATAAAAATGATGCTCCTGCAGTAAAGGCGGGCATTGACAAATTGCTTTCAACGGGAGAATATCCCAGTGGTCTTTGGCATTAAAATTTAGCCATTAACCAAGAATGACTTTTACCATATAAACATGGTCTTGCACTTTCTTAACCTGTTGGGCCCTGTTGATTCCTTTGATAGATGAAGTATTGCGGAGTTTGATATTGATATCTTTGTCCCTTTTTTTTAGTGTTTCAATGAGCTGGAAAATATTTTTTGA
>CAILKQ010000073.1 GCA_903834825.1 uncultured bacterium
CCAAGGCATTACATCGACATGGACCATTATTTGCAGGGTCCCAAAGACACAGTCCCCCAAAAATGGGATGATGCTGTGCTTCTTTATTCCGAAGATACTTTGAACGCACATGGCATAGCCCCCTGGTGGATCATGATCATGCAGGCCCGTTTGAAAAAGGCCTTCAGGGAGTGCAATGCAGATGCGATCCTCAAAATTTCTGCTGACCTTGGTCACTACATTGCAGACGTGCATGTGCCCTTGCATGCCAGCAGCAACCACAATGGACAAAAGACAGATCAGCTGGGTATTCATGGATTTTGGGAGAGCCGTTTGCCAGAGCTCTATGCAGAAAAACAGTATGATTTCATCATCGGCCCTGCTGCTTACCTGAACAGGCCCTTGTATTTTATTTGGGACAGGGTCTATGAGAGCGCTGCAGCCGCTGACACGGTCTTGTCAGTAGAGAAAAAAATCAGCAAGGCCTATCCCATGGATTTTCGTTTTGCCTACGAGAGCAGGAATGGCGTGGTATTGCGCCAATATGCAGCACAATATGCGGGCATTTATCACAGGAAACTCAATGGCATGGTGGAAAGGCGCATGAGGGATGCCATCCATGGGGTTGCCAGTTTTTGGTTTACCGCATGGGTAGATGCAGGGCAACCTGATCTCTCTCAACTGCGCTCTTCACTAAATTAAGTATCTTTGCCCCGCTGCTGCCATTCTATATTTCTAAGCAAACAGTAACATGATACACAATTTTAATGCGGGTCCGAGCATCCTTCCAAAAGAGGTATTTGAAGAAGCCAGTCGTGCCATCCTGAATTTTAACGAAACCGGATTATCCATCCTGGAATTTGGCCACAGAACACCGATGTTCGAAGCAGTAGTCAGTGAGGCCATGGAACTGGTCAGGGAGCTGATGCAATTGGATGGCAACAAAGAAGTAATGTTTTTGCACGGAGGGGCATCTACCCAGTTTTTCCAGGTGCCGATGAATTTTCTTTCCAAGGATAGAAAAGCAGCTTACCTGGATGGTGGGGTATGGGGTTCCAAGGCCATCAAGGAAGCCAAATTGTTTGGGGATGTTGAAGTGGTTGCTTCTTCTAAAGACCGCAACTACAGCTATCTTCCAACAGGGTATACCATACCCGAAAATGCCGCTTATTTTCATTACACCACCAACAATACCATTGAGGGTACGCAGATGGGGGATATTCCATCCACACCTGTTCCCCTGATTGCAGACATGAGCAGTGATGTCCTGAGTTGCGGGATGGACTTCAATCGATTCTCTTTTATCTATGCAGGAGCCCAGAAAAATATTGGTGCAGCCGGAGTAAACCTGGTCGTGGCAGACAAAGATTTTCTTGCAACCGGGAATACGGCCATCCCTTCCATGATGGACTACAGGCAGCATGTTGCCAATGGTTCCATGCTCAATACACCTCCTGTTTTTGCCATCTATGTTTGTCTGCTCACCCTCAGGTGGCTGAAGAAAATTGGAGGTGTACCAGCCATCGAAAAAATCAACAACCAAAAGGCCGATCTTTTGTATACCACGTTGGCTTCCCTGCCAATGTTTAACCTGCCTGTTCCTTCCCAAGACAGGAGCAAGATGAATGCTGTCTTCACCATCCATGACCCTGCATTGGAAAAACTGTTCCTGACAAGGTGCAAGGAGGAAGGAATGATTGGCATTAAAGGCCACCGGAGTGTCGGTGGATTCAGGGTTTCGATGTACAACGCCATGCCATTGAGCAGTGTGGTGGATATCACAGACCTTATCAAGGATTTCGCAAACAAACACGCATAGCAAAGCACATTACCATGGCAACAATTTTTCCTTTCAGGGCAGCAAGGCCCCAAGCAACATTGGCATCTGAAGTTGCTGCTCCACCCTATGATGTACTCTCGAGTGATGAAGCCCGGACTGCTGTAGATGGCAATCCACATTCCTTCCTCCATGTGACCAAATCTGAGGTGGACATGCCGGTTGAACTGAGCATTTATGATAGCTCCGTGTACGAGAAGGCAAAGTCCAATCTTGAAGAGATGTTGGCATCGGGGGTTTTGTTTCAAGATGAAACACCCTGTTATTATATCTATGAATTGGTGATGGACGAGAGAAGCCAGACGGGTTTGGTCTGCTGTTCATCCGTTGATGATTACGAAAACGATATCATCAAGAAACATGAATTCACCCGTCCTGAAAAAGAACAGGACAGGATCAACCATATCAAGGTAACAAGGGCCCAGACGGGGAATGTATTTCTTGCCTACCGCAATGTTGCCTCTCTTGATGAATTGATTAGGGATTGGAAAAAAAGCAAGGTACCTGCATATGATTTTAATGCAGCTGACGGTATCAGCCACCGCATTTGGGTCATTGCTGCGGAAGAGGCAGTAAACAATATTACCGCCATTTTTGAAAAAGAAGTTCCCTGCACCTATATTGCAGATGGCCACCACCGTGCTGCAAGTGCTGCCAAGGTCCGTGCTGCCTTGGGTGATGCTGCAGGTCCTGAAGCCGATGGCTTTCTTACCACCTTGTTTCCTGCTGATGAGCTGAAGATCATGCCTTATAACAGGATAGTGAAGGATCTCAATGGCATCGACCCAAGTGATTTGATCAGCGCCTTGCAGGAGGATTTCATGGTGTCTTCTTCTGAAGTACCGGTTAATCCTTCACATCTCCATGAATTTGGGATGTACATGGAAGGGGAGTGGTATCACTTGACTGCAATAGAAGGCACCTATACGGATGACCCGATTGGTATCTTGGACGTATCTATTTTCTCCAGGAATATTCTTGAAAAGTTGCTGGATATTGAAGACCAAAGAACGGATAAAAGGATTGATTTTGTAGGAGGAATAAGGGGTTTGAAGGAATTGGAAAAACGGGTGGACAGTGGAGAGATGAAGGTGGCGTTCAGTTTTTATCCTGTCAGCATTGGGCAATTGTTCGATATTGCAGACAGCGGAAATGTGATGCCACCCAAGAGTACCTGGTTTGAACCAAAATTGCGTGATGGTTTGCTGACCCATTTGATTTAATTTTATGGCCATGATCAGGATAAGTTTAGTCATCATATTGTCCTTTTTCTTTGCTGCAACCAATGCCCAGCAAACAGTGCAGCAGCTGAGGGAAACGGCGATTGCCTTCCAGCGGCAATCCGATTACAGCAATACCATGATGGTGTTGGCAAAGGCACTTGAACTGGAGCCAGCAAACCTGACATTGCTCAAAGATGTTGCCTTCACCTATTACCTGGCGGGGGATTACAAGCGGGCGGCTGATAGGATTCTTCCTTTGACCGAGAGAGAAGATGCCGATGTGCAGGTATTTCAAATTGCAGGAAATATTTTCAAGGCAACGGAAGAGTACAAGCAATGTGATAAGGTCTACAAAAAAGGCTTGAAGAAATTTGATGCAAGCGGACCATTGTTCGCAGAATACGGAGACTTGCTCTGGACACAGCAAAAACCTGCAGAAGCCATTGCCCAATGGGAGACCGGCGTTTCCGTTGATCCATCTTATTCCGGTAATTATTATCATGCTTCAAAATTTTATTTTGCCGCTGCAGACAAGGCAAGAAGCCTGGTGTATGGGGAGGTTTTTGTTAACCTTGAAAGTTATTCGGTGCGCACGGCAGAAATCAAAATATTGTTGCTGGAGTCTTACAAACGGGTATTCATGCCGGGCGACAGCAAGCAGCATTTCATCAAACCAACCACTCCTTTTGAACAAAAGTTTTTGGAGGTTATGAACAAACAATCATCCCTCTCCTTGCGTGGAATTACGCCAGAAACCTTGCTGGTCATCAGGTCTAGGTTTTTGTTGGACTGGTTCAATGATTCGGCTGGAAAATACCCATTCAAGCTGTTTGAACATCTTCAATACCTGATGCGTGAAGGCACGTTCGAGGCCTATAACCAATGGCTTTTTGGCCCAGCCACAGATGCAAGCGCTTTCCAGAATTGGACAAGGACGCACGAAGACCAATATTTGTTGTTTTCTAATTACCAGCGCAACAAGTTGTTCCGCGTGCCTCCGTCACAACATTATTTCTAACGGGATATGCTATCAGCATTCAGCCACCCCCTCCAACCAAGGATTGACAGGGCTTTTTTTGATCATACCTTGATAGTACAATGGGTTATTGTCTTTCGGCTGCTTATCTTTGCCACACAAAATTGAACGCTTATGTCATTGCTCGTTTTTGGAACCATGGCCTTTGATGCCATTGAAACGCCTTTTGGAAAAAGTGACCGCATCATTGGTGGAGCCGCAACCTATATTGCCCTGAGCGCTGCCAATTTTATAACACCCATCAAACAGGTTTCTGTTGTGGGCGGAGACTTTCCGCAGGAAGAACTGGATCACTTGGCCAGCATTGGTGTTGATCTTGAAGGGGTTCAAATCAAGAAAGACGAGAAATCATTCTTCTG
Source organism: uncultured bacterium (assembly GCA_903834825.1). Classification (GTDB taxonomy): domain Bacteria; phylum Bacteroidota; class Bacteroidia; order Chitinophagales; family Chitinophagaceae; genus Pollutibacter. The sequence goes on from CAILKQ010000073.1 coordinate 4,435, forward strand.
GTCGGGCCGTTACCACATGGACATGAACGAGCGCGACACCCTTGATACACAGTTGAATGTATTGGCCAATTTTACACCTGTAGTGCCAGACAGTTACCAGGACTGTGAATTTGTGATGTTGGGCAATGGTGTTCCTGCTGTGCAGCACAGTGTCTTGAAGCAAATGAAGACCAAGCCCAAGCTGGTGATCATGGACACCATGAATTTCTGGATGGAAACGGCCATGGACGATCTTCAACGCTTGCTGAAAGATGTTGATGTGTTGATGGTCAACGACAGTGAAGCAAGGCAATTGAGTGCACAATATTCGCTGGTTAAGGCAGCAAAGGAAATCCTTGCCATGGGGCCCAAATACCTCGTGGTAAAAAAAGGTGAGCATGGGGCATTGCTTTTCCACAAAGACCAGGTATTCTTTGCCCCAGCCCTGCCTTTGGAAGAGGTTTTTGATCCAACCGGAGCGGGCGATACTTTTGCAGGTGGCTTCGTAGGCCATATCGCCAAAACCAAAGACATCTCTTTTGAAAACATGAAAACGGCCATCATCATCGGCTCCGCCATGGCCTCATTTTGTGTTGAAAAATTTGGAACCACCCGGATGAGAGAAATCACCAAAGAAGACATCAATGCCAGAATAAGGCAGTTTGTAGACCTGGTGAATTTTGACATCAACATCATCTGATCTGTTGTGATCAGAAGCGGATGCCAATGACTTTTTTTAGCCGCTGTGTTTTACCCGTCAAATTGAATGTTTCGATCAATACAACATAGACTCCCTCGGGGAGTCTATTGTTTTTTGCATCAAATCCATTCCAACTAAAACTGCCTGTTGTTCCACAAAGCCTGTTGTCAATGATCTTTGCAGACAGTTGACCGTTTTGATTGAAAACATAGGCAGACAAAAGGTTTCCTGTTTCCTTGAACTGGTATTGGATGTTGAGCAAATCATCCAGGCCATCATTGTTCGGGCTGATCAATGCCGGGAACAGCTTGATGTTGGTGTTGTCTGTAGTATCCAGGTTCCTGAACTGGGAATTAACCAACCCCGGTGTTGCATGGTTCGCATCTGATGATGCAGAATGCCAGTTGCCCGTGGCAGATGAAGGAGACCTGGGATCAATCCTTTCTAACGATACACCTGTTTTTACAGGCAACAGGGGATAATGCATGTCATCCGTATAGTTGAGTTCATCAATCACTTTCCCCTGTTTGTTCATGACCATGCAATTCCCCTTGTCGTCAGGTAAACTGGGTAAAGACTTGACCAGTATCATTTTTTGTCTGCTGCTTTTGGGCCATTGCCGCTTCACAAAACCAGTATCCTCAGACAGTACAAGAAAATCTCCTGGAAAAAGGTGATGGTCTTTGTCTGATGCCATCACCGCATTGCTGATACCGCCTCCTGCATTTCTTGCGCCAATCATCAAATCCCTGACATTGATCAATGCTGTTGAGGGATTATGGAGTTCAATGAAGTCTTCACCTCCGGTTGGTGGATCAAACAAGATCTCATTGATCACAAGGTCTCCTGGTTCAGGCGCTTTTGCCAGGCCCGTTTTGACCTCAAGGCGCTCAAGATTATTGCTGTTACAACCCTTGATAGGAGATGCTTTCAATAAATAAATCCGGTTTGTTTCAAGTGATTGGTTGAGAGAAATTTCAACGCTATTGAACAAGGGTGGCAGGGCCCTTACAACCATGATCGCATTGCTCAATCCTGTCAACTGGTAACTGGAAACCATCGACAGGGATGAACTGTCTGCTCCCTGGTTCAGTGTCAGCAGCAACAACTTGTCATTGATGGCTGTGCATTGCAGTGCTTGCAGTGGGTTGTCTATGGAAATCTTCTTGTAAATGCTGTTTTCTGTACCTGGTGTTCCGCCTTTGCTGTTGATGCTGGCCCGCCAGTTGAGGGCATTGCAGGGCTTGCGCGGATCCATCATTTCAAGCGACCATCCGCCAGCTGATTGTACAGGATTTCCATAACTGTTGATGTCGTAGGACATCGCATGGATGGTCTTCCCGTCTGGTGCACCAAGGGTGAGCAGGTCTCCATCGTTGGTCAATGCAGGAAAGGAAGTCAGCCCCAAGGTTTTTGAAGGGGCATTGAAAAAAACTGCCTGTGATTTTGAACAGAGGATCACCAGGCTGTCTGGTGCAAGCAAATAATTGACTGCCACCGTGGCCGTTGTAGTGCCATTGTCAATGCGCCATTTGAAAAGATTGATGGTTAAGGATGAATTGTTCCTAAGCTCAATGTATTCTGCATTGGGCAGGCCAATGACGGGCGAAGGATCGGCCATGATTTCATTGATTACCACTGCATACCGCTCCATTTGTGCATGGCATGCGTTGCCAAATATCAATCCCCAAAAGATCATCAATCCCCGTTTCATGCAACAAAAATATGTTCAACCACAGGGCCTAAAAAGGGGAAAACAACATTTATTTGGCAGAAAAATCTTTCGTTATTAGCTTTGCACACGCAACATGAATCAAAATAAACACATAAAAAAGAACAAGAAACAGTCCCATAGGGAAGGTTAGTTCCGTTTGTATGTATCAAATATGTAACAGCCTTCCAGATTTGGGAGGCTTTTTTTTAACCAAACCCGAAAGGGGAAAATTAGACTATATGAAAGTTGCAGTAGTTGGTGCAACCGGCTTGGTGGGCACAAAAATGTTACAGGTCCTTGAAGAGAGAGACTTCCCTGTTACTGAACTCATTCCAGTGGCTTCAGAAAGATCTGTAGGCAAAGAAGTGACGTTCAAAGGGAAACAGTATACAGTGGTTGGCATGCAGACCGCCATCGACCTTAAACCGGCTGTTGCCCTTTTCTCAGCAGGTGGGGGAACCTCTACCGAATGGGCTCCGGCTTTTGCTGCTGCCGGCATTACGGTCATCGATAACTCATCTGCCTGGCGCATGGACCCAACCAAAAAACTGGTGGTTCCTGAAATCAATGCTGATGCGTTGACCGCAGAAGACAAGATCATTGCCAATCCCAACTGTTCTACCATTCAAATGGTAGTGGCCCTTGCACCCTTGCACAAGAGATACAAAAGCAAACGCATCGTGGTGAGTACTTACCAGAGTGTTACCGGCACTGGCGTGAAAGCGGTTACACAGTTGATGAATGAGAGAAATGGCATCGTAGGAGAAATGGCGTACAAATATCCCATCGATCTCAATGTCATTCCGCAGATTGATGTTTTCCTTGAGAATGGATACACCAAGGAAGAAATGAAAATGGTGTTGGAAACGAAAAAAATCATGCGCGATGACAGCATCCGCGTAACCTCAACTACCGTCAGGATTCCTGTGATGGGTGGACACAGTGAGAGCGTGAACATTGAGTTTGAAGAGGAGTTTGAACTGGATGAAGTGAAGCGTATTTTGGCTGATTCTCCAGGCATCATTGTGGTAGACGATCCTGCAACCCAGCAATATCCAATGCCCATGGATGCACACGAAAAAGATGAGGTTTTTGTTGGAAGGATTCGCCGCGATGAAACCCAGCCCAAGACCCTTAACATGTGGATCGTGAGCGATAACCTCCGCAAAGGCGCTGCTACAAACGCGGTGCAGATTGCAGAGTATCTGTTGGCTTGTGAATTAATTTGATGAAGCCGTCTTCATCCAGGATCTGGATGGAGGCGATCTTCTTTGCTTTTTCCAGCTTGGATCCTGCATCATCTCCAACGATCAGGTAATCCAGTTTCGAGCTCACGCCGGATAAGATTTTTCCGCCGTTGGCTTCCACAAGGGCTTCCGCTTCAGAACGCTTCATTTTATACAATGTGCCGGTGAAGAGGAAGCTCTTTCCTTTTAGGTTGCCATCAACAGGGGGTTGATGAACACTTTGCAATTGCAAGCCCGCCGCTTCCAATTTTTTCAGCAATTCAACATTGCTGGGATTGCTGAAATACTGGTGGATGCTTTCTGCCACTTTTACACCAACATCGTCAATCTTTTGGAGCGATTCCTTGTCCATTGTTGCCAGGTCCAGCAAATGGGATACAGCCTGGGCAAGGGTTTTGGCCGTTGTTTCGCCCACATACCGAATGCCCAGCGCATTGATCAACCGGTACAGGGGCTGTGTCTTCGATTTTTCAATGGCTTCACTGATATTGGTGACTGATTTTGCACCAAACCCTTCCATTTTCTGCAGCTCATCCAGTGGCAGGTTGTATATCGATGGGATGTCTTTCAACCAGCCCATTTCATGAAACTTTCGGATGATGGCATCTCCCAGACCCCTGATGTCCATGGCATCCTTGCTGGTGAAATGGATCATTCTTTCCACCACCTGTGCACCACAAGTCTCGTTGGGGCATCGCCAAACCGCTTCCTCTTCTGTTTTGACGAGGACAGTATTGCAATCTGGGCAGGCATAAGGAAAAATAATCTCCGTTTCAGTGCCATCCCTGAGTTCGGGGAATGATTTTACAATATAGGGGATGACATCGCCGGCGCGTTCAACCAGCAGGGTATCACCGATGCGGATGTCTTTTTCACGGATAAAATCCTGGTTGTGCAAAGAGATGGAAGCAACGGTAACACCACCAATCGGCACGGGCTGGATCTTGGCAACAGGTGTTACACTGCCGGTTCTTCCCACCTGGTATTCCACCTGCAAGAGTTTACTGGTAGACTGCCTTGCCTTGAATTTAAAGGCCATGGCCCATCTGGGGTGATGGGTGGTCATGCCCAGTTTTTCCTGCAGGGCCAGTTCATTGACCTTGATCACCAGTCCATCTATTTCGTAAGGAAGTTCATCCCTTTTTGCTTCAAAGTCTTTGCAAAAATCAATCACACCCTGGATGCCAATAAAAACTTTTTTTTCATGTACAGGACTCCGGAAGCCAAGCTCCCAGAGCATTTCAAGGCTTTTGGAATGGGAGGGTATCTCTTTGTGCTCCGTTGTAAAATTAAGGTAGGCGATATGGTAAATGAAGGCTTCCAGGTTTCTTTTGCCCACCAGGCGTGCATCCTTCAACCGCAGTGAACCAGAGGCAGCATTGCGTGGATTGGCCAGTGGTGGCAGGTTTTGCTCGAGCAGCTGCTCGTTGAATTGTTGAAAGTTCTGTTTGTTGATCAATACCTCTCCCCGAATCTCTGCCTGCTGGATGCCATGTGTTGAAAAGGCTGCTGATAGAGGAATAGACTTAATCTGCTTGAGGTTGAGGGTGATGTCTTCACCTTCCACACCATCACCCCGGGTGGCCCCACGGGCGAACAGGTCGTTTTCGTAAACCAGCGAAATGCTGGCCCCATCAAACTTTGGTTCAACGCAGTAGGCAAGCTGCTCCAATCCTGAGAGTTCCCTTGCCTTGCGGTCCCACTCCAACAAATCTGCAGCATCATAGGAATTCTCCAGAGACAGCATCGGCACAAGGTGCTTTACAGTCTTGAATTGTTTGGTCATGCCCGGGCCAACCCGTTGGGTAGGAGAGTCAGTCGTAATCAACAAAGGATTGGCCACTTCGGTCTTTTCAAGGGCCTTGTAAAGCAGGTCAAACTCAGCGTCGGAAATCAAAGGATCATTCATCACATAGTAGCGGTTCTCATGAAAACGGATCACATCCCTGAGCAGGCGGATGTTTTCCGTTAAATAGACCTGATCGGATGCACGTGCTTCCAGCTCCTTGCTTTTGTCTTGGTAAAACCGGGTATATTCGTTGTTGCTTGTCATTGGATGGGCTAAGTTAAAAGGAATCTCTGCTGAAATATATTTTTTTGTTCATACTGATAGAAATTATTTTTGTTATCCAATCCCCATAACAACCCAACATGAAAGAGGCAAAAAAGCCCAATATCAATACCACGCCCATTGAACTCATGCCTTCCTTCCAGTTTGCATTATCGGTAGACTGTGTAATATTTGGTTATGACCACGGCGTGCTGAAGGTATTGTTGATTGAGAGCGACCTGCCTGCCTACAAAGGCCAATGGTCCTTGTTGGGTGATTTGGTCAGGCCAGATGAAGACCTGGATGAAGCCTCTTACAGGGTAGTGCGGGAAAGGACGGGGTTGACAGGGATGTTTCTCGAACAAGTTAAAACTTTCGGTGCTGTGAGCCGCCATCCTGCCGGAAGGGTGATCACCACGGCCTACCTTGCCCTGTTGAATGTCAGGGATCACCAGCTCAAAACCCTTGACAATGCTTTGCACTGGCATGCTGTTTCAGACATCAAAACCATGGCCTTTGATCACCAGATGATCCTGGATACCTGTGTTGCAGCCCTGCAAAGGAAGATTCAGGAAGAGCCCATCATTTTCAATCTCCTGGAAGAGAAATTCTCCCTTCGAGATCTCCAGCAACTGTTTGAGCAAATCCTGGGCATAGCATTTGACAGGAGGAACTTCAGGAAGAAATTGTTCACAACGGGCTTGTTGAAAGATGAAAAAGAGATGGAAAAAATGGTACGACACCGTCCTGGCAAGTTGTATTCTTTCGACAGAAAGGCATATGAGCAGATCCAACACAAATCATTTGTAGGCCTTCAATTCTGAGGTTAAGCCAGTCTCCCCATCCTGATTGTATCGAATTTCTACCATTGGTATAAAAATAAAAGTCAATTTATTATTGAAAATCAATGGGTTGCAAGGGGTAGCTTGAAAAAACATTCTTTTTTGTTCGTTTTTCAACCTTCTTTCTGCTAACTTTGCGCTCCCTTTCGAAAGAGGGGGTGTTTCCCGGGATGGCGGGGACAAATTTTTTTAAACCCGGATGTAAATCCGAAAAATTGTAGACATGAGTAAATTACATTTCACCACAAAGCATGCAAATGCAGCTTCCGTGCAACGTAAATGGCACGTTGTTGACGGGACCAATCAAACTGTGGGACGAATCTGTAGCAAGATTGCTTCAGTATTGCGCGGAAAGAACAAAG
>CAILKQ010000074.1 GCA_903834825.1 uncultured bacterium
CCCGACCTCAAATTATACCTCAGGCAAAAGGGCATTCCGGTAAGATAAGCGGGATAATGCCTAATTTTACAAAGAAATAGAGCTGAACATGGATTTTAATAAGTTTTCAGATGGCCTTATGCCTGCTGTTATCCAGGATATAGAAACGGGAAAGGTATTGATGCTGGGCTACATGAACCTGGAGGCATTCAACGAAACCATGGCTTCTGGAAAGATCTGCTTTTTTAGCCGTTCCAAGGGCCGTCTTTGGACCAAAGGAGAGGAGAGTGGTAACTTTCTTTACCTGAAGTCTTATGCCCTGGATTGCGACCAGGATGCCCTTCTTTTCAAGGTCAAGCCTGCCGGTCCTGTCTGTCATACAGGGGCAGATACCTGCTGGGATGAGGTCAATGTTGCAGAAGATTTTCTGGTTCACCTTGAGGGCATCATCGAACTGAGAAAAAACAGTGATGATGAAAACTCCTATATCAGATCGCTGTTCAAAAAAGGCATCAACAAGATCGCCCAGAAAGTGGGCGAAGAAGCTGTGGAAGTGGTGATTGAAGCCAAAGACAACGACGACGAAAAATTTCTGAACGAATCTGCTGATCTTCTTTTTCACTATTTGCTTTTGCTTAACAGCAAAGGCTTTAATTTAGCACAGGTAAAAGATATTCTGAAACAAAGACATAAAAAATGAAAAAATTCCTCTCCATACTCCTGGTATTTCCTGCATTGGTATTTGCCCAGGAAGGAAACTATTCTATCAAGGGAACATTAAAAGGCATGCCAGATAAAACCGAACTGGTATTGAAGAACGAAGAAGTCAGTCCAGAACCATTGGCATCCTTTGTTTCAAAAGGAGATCAGTTTCAGGTGGCTGGAAAGCTGAAGGAGCCCGGTCTTTACCAGCTTGCTGCTAAGAATGGCCAACAAAAAATGTTCATCTTTTTGGATGCATCATCCATCAATGTTGAAGGTGATTTTGCCGTCATCCAAAATGCAAAAGTTACCGGTTCCAAAACACATGATGAATTTGTGGTGTTCAACAATACCTTCAATCCCCTTTTTGCAAAGCTCAGTGCGTTCGCCCAGCAACTGAACCAGAACCCCAACAATGAAAATGCTCCACTCAAAAAGAACTATGCAGATGTTGTTGCAGAAGTAAACAAGCAAACAGATAAATTCATTGGTGAACATCCTGCATCTCCTGTTTCGCCATTTGTTTTGTTGGTCATGATGCAACTCAATGATGACCCGAACGTGTTGGAAGCAAGACTGGGCAAGATTGCTCCAGGTGCTAAAGAAAATTATTTTGGAAGAACGGCCACCAAGGTGGTTGCTGATGCCAAATTCGGGTCAATTGGCAGTCCTGCACCTGATTTTACACAACAGGATGTTGACGGGAAAGATGTAAAACTATCCTCTCTCAAAGGCAAATATGTGTTGATTGATTTTTGGGCCAGTTGGTGTGGTCCTTGCCGCCAGGAAAATCCGAATGTGGTCAATGCTTACAACAAATTCAAGTCAAAAAATTTCACCGTATTGGGAGTTTCCCTTGATCGTGCAAAAGACAAATGGGTAGAGGCCATCAAGGCCGATAACCTGGCTTGGACCCAGGTCAGTGATCTCAAGTTTTGGAGCAATGCGGTTGCAGTCCAGTACAAGGTTCAAAGCATTCCACAGAATTACCTGGTTGATCCGAATGGATTGATCATTGCCAAAAATCTCAGGGGTGAAGAGCTGCAATCCAGGCTGGCGGCACTGCTGAAATAAGGATTTAGAAATATACATCTTCTATCAAAAAAAATGTTGGATGGTCCTGCTCATCCAGGCTGATGGAGAGGATGTCATACTGAACCCATTTGAACCCACGGTTGAACCTGATGTAGGCCGTCCCTGCTGATATAAAATACCGCAGTTTGTTCTTGTCTACCAGTTTTTCAGGATAACCGAACCGGTTTGTCCTTCTGGTTTTGACTTCAAAAAAATGTAACCTGCCCGCCTTGGAAGCAACAAGGTCAACTTCCCAATGGCCATACCGCCAGTTTTGATTTCTTATGGTGTATCCATTGTTCTCTGCCCAGTTAACGGCCAATTGTTCTCCCAGCTTTCCTGTTTCATTGTGTCTTGCCATGATGTCTTATTGATTTAACTTTGTATTCGTTGAGGAAAATCCTCTACAAAACTCCATCAGACTTTCAAAAAATCACCGGGGAATGCACAGCTTAAAAGGGAGAATTCAACACTATACTTGGGGTGGAAACACGTTTATTCCATCGCTTTTTCAACAAATACCAGATGAGCAACCCGCTGCAGAATATTGGTTGGGCATTCACAATGGCGGTCCATCCCAAGTATTGTTGGGACAGGGGGCATCAACATCCTTGCAAGCACTGATCAATTCAGACAAGACCAGGTACTTGGGTAAATCGGTAAAGGATCAGTTCGGGAATCTTCCCTACCTCCTGAAGATCCTTGACGTAAGGGACATGCTGTCGATTCAGGTGCATCCCAACAAGCAGGCCGCAGAGGAAGGGTTTAAAAAAGAGAATGCATTGGCCATTCCCCTTACAGCCTCCAACCGCAACTACAAGGACGACAACCACAAGCCTGAGATGATGGTGGCCCTCAGTGATTTCTGGTTGTTGCATGGCTTTTCTCCAAACATTGAGCAGCAACTTGATGCCTATGGATTCCTGAACGGGTTCAAGGGGATCTTTCAGTCTGAAGGAATCAGAGGTCTCTATCAACAGGTGATGGAGATGCCACAGGAAGCAGTAGACCGATTGATTGCCCCGCATATCCATGACATTATGCCATTGTATGAGGCCGATCAATTGCCCAAATCGTCCCCAGATTTTTGGGCAGCCAGGGCGGTCCATAATTTTTGTGGAGATGGTCATTTTGACCGGGGTATTTTTTCAATCTACTTGTTCAATATCCTCCATTTGAAACCTGGGGAAGGGATCTTTCAGGGGGCCGGATTGCCCCATGCCTATCTTGAAGGCCAGAACATTGAGTTGATGTCCAATTCAGACAATGTGTTGAGGGCAGGCCTGACTCCCAAACATGTTGATATTCCCGAGTTGCTGGCCAATACAGCCTTTGTTCCAACCATTGCTGAAATCATACCAGGCTCCTTAAACAAAACGGTGCAGCATTATCCTTGTTCGATTGGCGATTTTTCGCTGAGTGCCTATTTTTTGAAGGCTGGCGAAAAAATGGAATTCACTGTAGTTTCACCCAGCATCTTCCTGATGGTCAATGGGGATGTTCATTGGAAAGGCAATACCAGTGAGGTTCTTCAAGGGGCAGCTGCATTTTTCTCTTCTCCTGGCGAAAAGTTGTTTGCAGAAGCAACTGCTGATACAAACCTTTTTTGGGCCGCCGTTCCCCAACAATAATTTGCGCTATACACATCATGAGGATAATTGTGGCTGTATTTTCTTTACCAAGAATATTAATTCACTAATTTTGTTAAAATGGCAAACATGAAAGTTTCAAAATATACCTTGCTATCCTTCCTGATGTTGATTGTTGTAGCGGCAGCATACCGCGCCATTCCAGGACGCCCCTGGGGCTTTGCACCACAGTTTGCCATGGCCATCTTTGGTGGAGCAGTCATCAAAGACAAGAAACTCGCGTTCTTGTTGCCCCTTCTTTCATTGTTGATATCAGATGTTTTTTATGAGTTGCTTTACATCAATGGAATATTTGAAATCAAGGGTTTTTACTCCGGCATGTGGATCAACTACCTGTTGTTCGGATCATTGACCATCGTTGGTTTCTTCATCAAGAATGACAAGCCCCTTTCCATCGCAAAAGGTTCCATTGCCGCACCAACCATTTTCTTTTTCGCTTCCAATTTCATGACATGGCTGGGCAGTGGTGGTTACAACAGGCCCAAGACATTGTCGGGTTTGACACAGGCATTCATTGATGGCATTCCATTTTACACCAATAGCTTGGTGGCCACATTTGTTTTTGGCACAGTCTTATTCGGTGGATTTTATTGGCTGAAGAAATCAGCTTTCATCAAACAAGTGGCTTAACCTTCGTAACCGGTATCTTCTACAAGATTTCCTCCGTCTGCAGCAGCAGTTGCCAGTTCATCACAGCGTTGGTTGTATGGGTTGGATGCATGACCTTTTACCCAAATGAATTTGATGGTATGCTGCCTTGAGAGTTGGTGGTATTTGCGCCAGAGATCACTGTTTTTCTTGCCTCCCTTGAAATTAGTGGCCATCCATTTGTCCAGCCATCTTTCCATCACAGCCTGAACAACATATTTGCTGTCAGAATAAACCTCGATGTTCAATCCTGGTCTCGTCAGGGACTCCAATGCTGCAATAACAGACATCAACTCCATCCTGTTGTTGGTGGTATGCTTGTATCCTTTGGAGATTTCCTTGCTCTTCCCTCCCCACATCAAAATGGCACCAAAGCCGCCCCTGCCAGGATTTCCCCTGGCAGCACCGTCAGTGTATATTGTTAGTCCGTTGGTGTTGATCATTTAACAACCGTAACCTTGATTGTGTTGGTAGGAAGATGCAGTTCAATGGGTGTGCTGCCTGTGTTGACAACAACCTCACCTTCGCGGATGAATCCTCTTTCTTTCAGGATTTTGATCTGGTCAGCGATGATCTCATCCAGACTCACCTCTTCATCATAGAAGAATGCCCGGATGCCCCAACTGAGGCTCAGCTGGTTGACGAGTGTTCTTTCTTTGGTGAAAATATAGAGATTGGATTTTGGACGGAAACAACTCAACATGAATGCGGTATAACCGGTTTGCGTCATGCCAATCAGGGCATCTGCATTGGTATTTTGAGAAAGTTTACAAGCGGTCAGGCAAACTGCATCGCTGATGAATGTAGGTGAGTGTGGAAGGGGCTTGATGTCCTCATCCCTGTTGTAACGGTATTCTGACTTCTCTGCCTCAATGATAATTTTGCGCATGGTTTCCACCACGAGGGCAGGGTGCATGCCTGTTGCCGTTTCTCCACTCAGCATAACAGCATCGGCACCTTCCAATACAGCATTGGCAACATCTGTGCTTTCGCTTCTGTTGGGCTTAACGCGGTCAATCATGCTTTCCATCATCTGCGTTGCCACGATCACTGGCTTGCCACGGTGCAAACATTTCCTGATGATTTGCCTTTGAATCAGGGGAACTTTTTCGATGGGAACCTCAACACCCAGGTCTCCGCGTGCAACCATGATGCCATCGGATTCAAGGATGATTTCCCTTAGATTGTCCAGTGCTTCAGGCATTTCAATTTTGGCAATGACTTTTAATTTGCTGTTGTTGTCCTGCAATATTTTTTTGATGCCAATGATGTCCTCTACTTTTCTTACAAAGGAAAGCGCAACCCAGTCGAGGTTTTCCTTGATGATGAAATCAAGGTCAATTAAATCCTTCTCCGTCAGTGCCGGCAGGGAAATTTTTGTATCCGGTAAATTCAATCCTTTTTTTGATGAAATGATACCGCCCAGTTTTACCCTGACTTTCACATCACCATTGGGCATGACTTCCTGTACAACCACTTCAATCTTACCATCATCAATCATGATGGTATTCCCCAGTACGACATCCCCAGCAAGGTTTGGATAGGAAACATATATCTTTTCGATTGTCCCCACCATTTTTTCATTGGTGAAGGTCAGTATATCACCTTCCTTGACATGCAATGCATTGTTTTCAATTTCACCCACCCTCAACTTGGGTCCCTGAAGGTCTCCGAGTATGGCAATATTATATGGCTCAGTCACACTGATTTTTCTGATGCTCTCAATTATTCTCTTCTTGTCTTCATGTGCACCATGCGAAAAATTCAACCTGAATACATTCACACCGGCCCTTACCAACTCGAGCAATTTCTCATAACTGTCGCATGCGGGGCCTACGGTGGCAACAATTTTTGTTCTGTGGGTTGCATGCTCATGTGCCGCGCTGTTGTCCATGTCCTGGTGAAAGTATTTGCCAATGTTTTTGCTCATGGTCTGTTTTGTTCGGTTTTAAATGAAAAAACAGCAGGTGCTTTACTGCTGTTTTTAATATCAACTGGCGAGGATCTTGACGATCTTCATCCACTCATCACTGATTTTTTGTTTGGCTTTTACCGCATTGTCTAGAGGAGTATAATGCATCTTGTTGTTCATGATGCCCACCATGACATTGAATCTGCCATCCAATAAACATTCTACAGCTGAATAGCCCATCCTGCTCGCAATCAGCCTGTCCATGCTGCTTGGTGCACCACCACGCTGAATATGGCCTAGAATCGCCACCCTGACATCAAATCCAGGGATGCGCTCTTTTACCACAGTGGCAAGGTGATTGGCGCCGCCGAAATCATCTCCTTCAGCCAGCACAACGATGTTTACTAGTTTTTTTCTGCGCTCTTTTTCCTGCAACGAACTCAAGACGGCTTCAACATCGGTTTTCTTTTCCGGAATCAGGATATGTTCTGCACCTGTTCCGATGCCACTGTGCAATGCAATATAGCCGGCATCCCTTCCCATCACTTCAATGATGAAAAGCCTGTCATGGGCATCAGCCGTATCCCTTATTTTATCGATGGCCTCAACGGCTGTATTGACAGCGGTATCAAATCCTATCGTAAAATCAGTGCCTGCAATGTCCTTGTCTATGGTACCCGGGATACCTATGCAGGGGATGTCAAATTCATGGGAGAAGATCTGTGCACCCTTGAAAGAACCATCTCCACCAATGATGATCAATCCATTGATACCACGTTTTTTGAGGTTCTCGTAGGCTTTTTTTCTGCCCTCAGCATTCATGAACTCCTTGCACCTGGCAGTTTTCAGGATGGTTCCGCCCCTTTGGATAATATTGGCCACACTCCTGGAATCCATCTGGTGGATATCATCATCAATCATTCCGGCATATCCCCTTGTGATGCCAAACACTTCAAGGTTATGGTACAGTCCTGTCCTGACTACAGCCCTTATGCATGCATTCATGCCTGGAGAGTCTCCCCCTGAGGTCATGACACCAATCTTGGTAACTTTTTTTTCCATTGATCTGTTGGTCTGGGTTAAAATGTTGGGCAGCTTTCGCAAGGTGATCTTCGGTAGGGTAGAAGTCGCAAATTTAACCAATTTAACTCAATTTTCCCCTGTTTTTTGTCATGAGAAGAGCATACTGCTATAATGCTTCGTTCTCCCTGATGATTTTGAAGCGGAGGAACATTTCTTCGCTGTACCAGCTTTCTTTCCGGGTTCTGCGAATGACATCCTGGTGTGCCATTTTCTTGTATGCAAATGCCTTCATGTCTTCAATGGATTCCCAAACACTGAAGGTTGCTTGCTTGATAAACGGGATTTCACCTATGCCGACGGAGTAGATGAAACCTTTGTTGGCCTCCAATTGATCTGCTGTTTTGGGAACAGCCTTCCAAAAATGTTGCAGCCTGCTCAAACGGATGGTGGCACGGGTGAGCACTGCTATTTTACCTTCCGGATCAGCGATTTTATTTTTGGGATCCACAAAGCTTTGGCCATCCCAGGTGCCGTGCCCGGCATAAGGCTCGAGCAAAAAGTAACGGGTATCTGCCTTAAAAAACTTCCACCAACCAAGGATGAATTTTCCGAGCAGTAGTTTAGAAAGGTGATTGATATCCTTTTCTGGGTATTTGTCTGCCTCAAAAAATACCATGATGGCCCATTGGTTGAAATCTGGCATGATGTCAAAGGTGCCATTCCTGCCTGATCCCATGAGTTTATAAAACTTCAGTTTCCTGTTCAGAAAAAGTGGGAAATGGAAAAAGGCCATTGAGAGGAATGCAAACGGGATGAATTTGCTGGGGTAGCGGGAGATTAAAAGCAGGGAGCGGAGGTTTTCTGTTGTTGACAGGCTATGTTTAAGCTGGTTGATACGTATTGATTTATTTGTTCAAATTGTTGATGTATTCATGCCTTAAAGATAAACCTTGATTCATATATTATA
>CAILKQ010000075.1 GCA_903834825.1 uncultured bacterium
GGTGTTTCTCGGCGTATTCATGATGCCATTCTATTACGGCAGCAAAGCAAGAAGTGTCCCAGAATATCTTTTTTTACGCTTTGATGAAAAGACGAGGGCTTTGAATGCACTCACGTTTGCTGCCATGACCATTTTCTCTTCGGGCATTTCACTCTATGCCTTGGCTAAACTATTGGAGGTCATCCTTCATTGGAATTTTGACCTATGCATCTGGATTGCAGCAGGCATTGTCATGGCCTATACCTTGCTGGGTGGACTCACCAGCGCAGTCTACAATGAAGTCTTGCAGTTTTTCCTGATTGTATTGGGACTATCGCCCCTGGTGATTGTTGCATTGCAAGATGCCGGTGGATGGGATACCATCAGAACAAATCTTGATCCTCAATTGACACATGCATGGAAGTACATGGGTAATGCGGATGCCAATCCCATGGGTATCCATTTTATGTCATTGATATTTGGTTTGGGTTTTGTCATGTCCTTTGGTTATTGGTGCACAGATTTCCTTGTTGTCCAACGCGCCATGATTGCCAAAAACATGAGTGCTGCACAACGTACACCCATCATCGCTGCCATTCCTAAAATGTTCATGCCACTGATTGTTGTTCTCCCCGGGGTAATAGCCATTGCCCTGACCAAGTCAGCACTGGATTCCGGTGATTACAGGATTCCAACCGATGCAGCTGGAGGGTATGATTATACCATGACCCTGCCTTCATTGATTGCGCATTATTATCCCAGTGGCTTGTTGGGCGTGGGAATAACAGCCTTGATTGCCTCTTTCATGAGCGGCATGGCGGGCAATGTAACCGCATTCAATGCTGTGTTTACTTATGATATTTACCAGGCATATTTCTTTAAAAACAAGTCTGACAAGCATTACCTGAATGTGGGCAAGCTTGTTACCCTTTTTGGTATTTTGTTTTCCATTGGCACTGCCTATATCGCAGCCAGCTTCAACAACATCAATGACTTCCTTCAACTGGTGTTCAGTTTTGTCAATGGTCCGCTTTTTGCCACCTTCCTGTTGGGCATGTTCTGGAAAAGGACTACCGGGCATGGTGCATTCTGGGGATTGGTTGCCGGAACACTTGCCGCAGCCATCACCCATGGCCTTACCATTGCTGAGGGGAAGGGCGGATGGATATCTCCCATCTATCCCATCAGCAGCGGGATGGGTCAGGCATTCATTGTGGCTTCATTTTCCTGGATTGCCAATTTCTTTACAACAATCGCTGTGAGTCTGGTTACCAAACCCAAGCCTGACGAAGAGTTGAGAGGATTGGTATACTCGCTCACAGAAAAAGTATATGGCACTGAAAAGCGGTGGTACCTCAAGCCAGCACCTTTGGGCATCATCTTGCTGGTCATCACCATTTTACTAAACATCATTTTCTTTTAAAAAATAAACCATGTCTGAAAAATTAAATCAACTGAGTTTTATCATTGGCGTTTTTTTCATTTTGGTTGCCCTTGTGTTGTTGATTGGGTATGCCACAACCATGTCTCTCAAACATGGTATCAATCTTTACACAGGAATGGCCATGATGGTTTTTGGATTGGTGATGATCAAACTCAAAGCATGAAACAGAAAATGTACAACCCAGATTCATTAACAATAATAATTTAGCATATGGCAGCTCAACCATGGCGAACAGGAAAGATCATCCGCATTGAAAATGAAACGGCTTCCACCAAAAAGTTCTGGATACAAATTCCGGAACTGGAAAGTTTTGATTTCATACCAGGTCAGTTTGTAACACTGGATCTTCCCATTCATGAACAATCCAACAAGCGGTGGCGAAGCTATTCCATCGCATCGGCGCCCGATGGAACCAATGTTTTTGAATTGATCATTGTCCTGATGGAGGGAGGTCTGGGAACAACCTATCTTTTCAATGAAGCCGTTGTTGGTACTGCTTTTCCGGTCCGAGGCCCACAAGGTCATTTTGTCTTGACCGACCCTATTGCCACAGACATCTTCATGGTATGTACAGGAACAGGCATCGCACCCTTCCGGTCCATGATCCAGCACATCCACCACAACGATATTCCCCACAAGGATATTTACCTGGTTTATGGCACCCGAAAATGCCAGGATGCATTGTATCTCGATGAGTTCCTTGGCCTTAAGCATAAACTGCCAAAATTCCACTACTTCCCGACTTTCTCAAGGGAAGAGACTGTTGCGGAGGGGCTTTCTATTGGCTATGTGCATGGTGTCTATGAACAGCTCATGAAAGACAAAACAGAAATGCCCCATTTCTATCTCTGTGGCTGGAAAGACATGATTACAGAAGCCAGACAACGTATTCAGGACCTGGGAGTGGATAAGAAATCAGTCCATTTCGAATTGTACGGTTAATATACTTCAAAAATAAAAACAAAAAAAATGATACAAGCAGGTAAAAAAGTATTGATTGGGCTGACATTTTTATTCATTTCAAATTCAATCATGGCACAAAAAAAGATCAACGACAGCTGGATAGATTGGGCCAATTTCAAAAAATATGAGGCTGACAACAATAAAGTAGAGCCGCCAATAAAAAACGAAACCCGCGTGGTTTTCATGGGCAATTCCATTTTTGAGGGCTGGATCAGGCTTCGCCCGGAGTTTTTTTCTGGCAAACCTTATTTTGACAGGGGCATCAGTGGCCAAACAACTCCGCAAATGCTGCTGAGAATGTATGATGATGTAATCGCATTGCAACCAGACATCATGGTGCTCAAGGCCGGAATCAATGATATTGCAGAAAACAATGCCTCCTACAATCCTGACCATACACTGGACAACATCAAGGCCATGGCACAACTGGCAAGGTTCAACAAAATCAAGGTAATTCTTTGTTCCGTATTGCCGGCATCTGACTTCAGGTGGCGTCCAGGGCTTCAGCCGGGTGATAAGGTGATTGCACTCAATGAGGCCATCAAAAAGTTTGCCACCGAAAACAAGTTTTATTACCTGGACTTATACAGTGCGGTGGTGGATGACAACAAAGGCATGAGAAAAGAGTATGCCAGTGATGGTGTTCATCCTACGGTTGAAGGATACAAAGTGATGGAGCCCTTGCTTGAAGAGGCCATCAGAAAAGTGAGAAAATAATCAACGCCTTCTTCCGGTTCTGTTGATGAGCTTTGGGATGATGGTATCAAACCTTGCTTGCTGTGCCGGTGTGCAGAACTTGCGCAATTTTGTAAAATGCAGGTAAGTCCTTGAATCTGCTTCAAGGTTCTTTTTGCTGATCATCAAGAGGATATGCTGTGCTGTGCTGTCATCAAGGCTTTTATCCAATTGAAGGTAAAGGCTGTCTTTGAGTTGGCGGATATCACCCCACAAAGGTTTCATGTCCTTGAAATACTCTTCCTTTAAAACCTTGAAGGTATCAATTTGGCCCTGATCGAGACCAACCTCGGCATACCAGGCAGAAACATCATTGCCTTTTCTTTTCCTTTCATTTGGCTGGTTGCCAGATTGCAAGAGCAAGTACCCAAGCAAAATATTGGAGGCAACCAAAATGATCACCAAAAAAAGCATCCACCTGTATCTTGTTTGGCTCATTATGGAAGTTCGTTTGTTTCGTAAGGATTCAGGTCGTGTTGCACGTATTCAGCAGCAAGCGGTTGCCCCAAGTCATCTATGGCATTGTTCTTGTTGACGCTGTTTGTTATCAAGTAACCATTGATGGCTATGAAAAACAGGGCGATGGTCAGCGCGAAGGCAGGACGGGTGATGAAGCGCAAAAATACCATCTCCGGCCTATTTTCTTCTTTTTTCATCCGGGCCTGTATCCTGGTGAAAAGAAAAGGTGACCCCTCTGCCCTTTGGATTCCCTCCAGGCTGTTGATGACTTCTTCTGATGTAAATTTCATTTTCATGTGTTCCTTCTTTATAGTAGATGCCTTTTTCCCCAGGATATTGCGGTCTTACCCTAAGTTATAAAAGTTTTTTAATATTTCCTTTAGGTTTGTTTTGGCCCTGTGCAGCAATGATTCAACGGCTGAAAGACTGGTTTTCATGATTTCGGCAACCTCTTGATAGCTTAATCCTTCTACCTTGTTGAGTACAAATGCAATCTGTTGATTTTCAGGCAATTCCTTGATTGCTTTGAAAAGAATGGCGGATTTTTCCCTGTTGTCCAGGGTCACGCCGGGATGATTGAAATCAGCAAGTTCAATGGTGGGTTCATTGTTTTCGCCTAAAATAGGGCTTAAAAAGCCAAATCTTTTTTTCCTTTTTTTCCTCCGAATGAACTCCAGCGCAGTGGTCACCGCTACCCGGTATACCCAGGTGGAAAGGGCAGATTCGCCCTTGAATTGGTGGATTGACTCAAAAACCTTGATAAAAACATCCTGCGTCACATCTTCAGTGTCTTCTTGGTTTTGCAGAAAACCCAGTACGGTATTGAAAACAAGTGATTGCCGGGTTTCCACCAATTCCTTGAAGGCAATGCCATCTCCCGCTTTTAACCGCAATATCAGTTCCTGCTCAACCAAAACGATTTTTTATTTGTACCGGACTAAAGGTAATCAGAATTGATGCTGTTTTTCACCTTTAAGCCAATAATTCTATGAGTGGCAAAACCCTTATTCTTTCCTTAGATTTCCTAACTCCTAATTTTTGTTTAAGTTTGGAAAAAAAACGATATGGCTTCATTTCAATGGAAAGGTGTTTTCCCCGCCCTGCTTACTCCTTTTGATGCCAATGACCAGGTAAACCTTGCTATGTATGAAAAAAATCTTGATGCCCAAGTGGAGGCAGGAATACATGGTATCATCATCGCTGGGTCACTTGGAGAGGCCAGTACACTCAGCCTGGATGAAAAAGAGTTGTTGGTAAGGTTTTCTGTCAAAAAACTGGCGGGCAAACTCCCTGTGATCATGAACATTGCGGAAGGCTCTACCAAAGAAGCCATTCAACAGGCCATCCTTGCCAAAGAATGGGGTGCTGATGGCATCATGCTGCTTCCTCCCATGCGCTACAAGGCAGATGATAGAGAAGTTGTGGAGTTTTTCAAAGCAGTAGCAGCCAATACTGACTTGCCCATCATGATTTACAACAATCCGGTGGATTATAAGATTGATGTTACCCTTGATATGTTTCAAGAATTATCGTCTATTCCCCATATCAATGCCATCAAGGAATCTACCCGCGATGTCACCAATATTACGCGGTTAAAGAACAGTTTCGGTGACAGGTTTGCAGTACTCTGTGGTGTAGATCCACTGACTGTGGAGGAACTGGCCTTGGGTGCGGATGGACTGGTAGCCGGTTTGGTGGATGCGTTTCCAAGGGAAACCGTGGTCATGTACAACCTTATCAAAGAAGGGAAATTGGAAGAGGCCATCAAGATATACCGTTGGTTCATGCCCCTGCTTGAACTGGATATTCATCCCAAATTGGTACAATACATTAAACTTGCCGCTGCCCAAACCGGTATTGGTTCTGAGCATGTCCGTGCACCACGGTTGCCACTGGTTGGTGAAGAGCGGGAAAGAATCCTCAAGGTCATCAATGATGGGATAGCTACAAGACCAATACTTTAGTCATTCACAGTATTGCCCTCAACGGTAGTACAAAATAAAATAGCAAATACAATGTTTTCAGATGCGACCATTGAACAGGTGAATGATGCCATGAAGCGATCAGGCATTGCTTTCAAATTATATTCCAAATCTTCACTTGTAGCGCGTGCAAGCCTGATGCGTGCCATTGCCATGGAGATTGAGGCATTGGGTGATGCACTCATCGAAGTGACCATGAGGGAAACCAATCTTCCGGAAGCAAGATTGAAGGGTGAGCGGGGGAGAACCATGTACCAGTTGACCAGTTATGCTGATGCCTGTGAAAAAGGCGATTGGCTTGAAGCAAGGATCTGCACGGCCCTCCCAGACAAAGTACCTGCAAGGCCTGATATCAGGAAAATGTTGGTTCCACTGGGGCCGGTCGTGGTCTTTGGCTCAAGCAATTTTCCTTACGCATATTCTACCGCAGGTGGAGACACTGCATCCGCGCTGGCAGCAGGTTGTACAGTGGTGGTCAAGGCACATCCTGCCCATCCGGAAACATCTGCCATGGTTGCTGGTGCCATCAGCAAGGCCATTACAAAAATGGAGCTCTCCCAAGATATTTTCATTCATCTCAACGGGGCCTCCCATGCAGTGGGAGAGGCACTCGTAAAAAATGAACATGCCAAAGCAGTTGGTTTCACTGGTTCTTTCACAGGAGGAATGGCACTGTTCAATTGGGCCAACCAAAGAAAAGAGCCCATCCCCGTTTTTGCAGAAATGGGCAGTGTCAATCCGGTATTTTTATTGGAAGAAAAATTGTCTTCAGATCCAGCCGGCATCGCCAAGATCTATGCAGATTCCATCAGCCTTGGTGTAGGACAGTTCTGCACCAACCCTGGAATCATCATCGGCATAGACTCCGCATCGCTGCAGGCCTTCATTTCCTTTTTGGGAGAAAAATTGGACGCCATTACCGTTGGCAAAATGCTTCATCAAGGCATTGCTGATGCATATATCCAAAAAGCAACAACAGTGCTCCAGCATGCTGCTGTTTCAACTGTTTCCTCATCCTTGGATGCTACTGGTTTGTCTGCTCCAAGACCCATCATCGCTTCCGTATCTGCTGCTGCATTTTTGGAGAATCCATCTTTAAAGGAAGAAGTGTTTGGACCCTTTTCATTGGTAGTGGTTTGCAGCAATGTCCAAGAAATGAAGGCTGTTGCAGCTGCAATGGATGGCCAGCTTACCTCTACCATCATGGCAACGGAGAAAGAGGCGTTGGCCAACACGGAAATCATTGATCTGGTGGCAGAAAAATGTGGTAGGATCATCATGAATGGAGTTCCTACCGGGGTAGAGGTTTGTTATGCCATGCAACATGGTGGCCCTTTTCCTGCCTCTACAGATCCAAGGTTCACGTCAGTTGGGCCAGATGCCATCAAGCGGTTTGCCCGTCCGATGTCTTTCCAAAATTATCCCAATGCATTGCTGCCTGATGAATTGAAAGCCGAAAATCCATTGATGATCCATCGCATCATTGAATAAACACAATACATGGCAGTTTCACGACCTGTTGCTTTCTGAAGGAACACTCACCTTGAGGCTGATGGAAAAGCTGGTTGACAGGTACATCGAAACAACCAAATAAAATCCCACGAGATAGGGAATGGAAGCATGGTATTTTTCTGCACCAAACCATCCACCTGTGCTGTAGATCAGAAAGATGGCAGTGATGCATTTCACCCCCTCCCAAACAAAGGCATCTTTGTCTCTGTCCATCAATGAGGTCAGTGCATAGATGTAGAGGAAGATGAAGAGTCCGTAGAGGAAAATTCCCGGGCTGCCAATCTGGGCGAGGTTTCCAAAGAGATAAGAAATGAAAAGCAGGAGAAAAACCAGTTGAACCATTGCCCAGGTTCTAAGGGCCGGGCTGCTGGCTGGATCGTATTTTTCAAACGCATACACATCCTCAATTTTTTTCAGCGGATATTTCTCCATCATGTCTGCTGGTCTCCATCCTGTTGGCATGAACCAAATCCTGGCCTTGTCTATCCAATGGTTTGTCCTCCAGGCATCAGCCACCAAACCCAACATGTGTTGAAAATTGATCTTGATAGGGTTCCATGTGGCAACAGGATGCGTGATGCCATAGACAGGAGGGATATCTTTACGCTCTTCCTGGAAACTGCCAAAAAGCTTGTCCCAGACAATAAAGACCTGTGCATAGTTTTTATCAATGTATTCAGGATTGATGGCATGGTGAACCCTGTGGTGTGAGGGTGTTACAATGATTTTCTCTAAAATACCCATCCTGTCGATGTGTTGTGTATGGTACCAGAATTGGATAAACAAGTGAAGCGGTGCAACAATGGCAATCACATTTCCAGGTACGCCCAGCAAAGCCGCTGGCAAGAGAAAAAACGTGAACAATTTGAAAAAAACGGAGATGCTTTGTCTCAGGGCACAAGCCAGGTTGAACTCCTCACTGCTGTGGTGAATGATATGGGCATTCCAGAATATATTGGTGGTATGTTGAATCCTGTGTATCCAATAACCTGAGAAATCAAGAGCAATAAAGGCAATCACGTATACAGCCAGGCCCTCTTCTATGCGGGTGATGGCCAAATGCTTGACCATCCAGCCATAACTGATGATGGCTACACTGAGTCCCAGTACATCTTTGGTAACATTGGTGATGCCTGAGGCAAGCGATGAAACCATGTCCATAATCCTTACTGTGTCATGGCCTTTTCTCCAACCATACCATTTTTCCAGCAAGACCAACAGCAGGAATATCGGCATCGCAATCAATAAAATCTTACCATAAGTCTCCATATACAACCAATTAGACGCCTAATTTCGTGCATTTTATTTAAATTGTACACCTATGTCTACCAAACCGCTTTCCCTTTCCCTAAACCGTTTAACACACCAGTTGTCTGGCCATGTTTTTGAGTGTGTCGATGCACATACCTGTGGCAACCCTGTGCGGTTGGTTGTCTCAGGCGGCCCAGCTTTAGAAGGCAGCAACATGAGTGAGAAACGCCAACATTTTTTGCGCGAATTTGATTGGATAAGAAAAGGGCTGATGTTTGAACCCCGTGGTCACGACATGATGAGTGGAAGCATTCTATATCCACCCCATGATCCTGAGAATGATTTTGCAGTGTTGTTTATTGAAACCAGCGGCTGTCTGCCCATGTGTGGCCATGGCACCATCGGAACCATCACAGCAGCCATTGAATCGGGCCTGGTAAAGCCCAAGGTCAGTGGAAAAATCAGGATGGAAGCGCCAGCCGGCCTTGTGCAGATTGAATACAAAATGATTGGCGATAAAGTCAGCTCAGTTCGGCTCACCAATGTGCCAGGATACCTGGACCAGGCTGATTTGGCGGTGGATTGCCCGGGGCTTGGAAATATCAGCGTGGATGTTGCTTATGGAGGGAATTTTTATGCCATCGTCGATGTGCAGGAAAACTTCCCTGGACTTGAACATTTTACTGCAGACCAACTCATCAGCATGGCAAGGCAGCTCAGGAAAAATATCAATGCAAATTACACATTCGTGCATCCGGAAGATCCAACGATCAATGGGTGTAGTCATATTCTCTGGTGTGGGGCCGTCATTGATCTCACATCAACTGCGCGCAATGCAGTGTTCTATGGCGACAAGGCGATTGACCGATCGCCCTGCGGAACAGGTACCAGTGCCCGCATGGCACAGTGGTATACCAAAGGGTTGTTGAAAAAAGGGGATGAATTCATCCACGAAAGCATCATTGGAAGCAGGTTCATTGGTCGCATAGAAGAGGAAACTGCTCTCAATGGAAAGCCCGCCATGCGCCCTTCCATTGAAGGATGGGCAAAAATTTACGGACACAATACCATTTCCATCGATATTGAAGATGACCCTTATGCACATGGGTTTCAGGTAATTTAAAATCAGTTTATGAAAAGAAGCAAATTGTTTTTATCTATCATCAGGATTTCTAGCACAGTATTTTTCATGCTTGTTTCCCTTTTGGGTAATGCCCAGCAAGCCAGTGTCCACATCAGTCCTGTCAATTTTTCCAGGGTAATCATCAATGATGATTTTTGGAAACCCAAAATTGACAAGGTGGCTACCAAAACGCTGGATGCCTGTATTTACCAAACAGAGGTGAATACCGGAAGGATTCGAAATTTTGAGAAGGCGGCAAGAGCAAAGGGGGAAAAACACGAAGGGATTTTCTATGATGATTCAGATGTTTACAAGGCCATTGAAGCAATGGCGTATGCCATCAAGCTGACAGGGAACAAGGGGCTTGAGCAAAAGGCAGATGAGTGGATTGACAAGATTGCAGCAGCGCAGCAAGCGGATGGGTACCTCAATACATACTATACCCTCACTGGATTGGACAAGCGTTGGTCAGACATGGACAAGCACGAAGATTATTGCGGCGGACACATGCTGGAAGCCGCAGTTGCTTATTTCGATGCAACAGGAAAAAAGAAGTTTCTTGATGTAGGCAAACGTTGGGCTGATCATTTTGATGCAACATTTGGTCCAGGAAAAAGAAACTGGGTAACCGGTCACCAGGAGCTGGAGCTGGCACTGGTGAAGCTCTACAAGGCTACTGGAGAGAAAAGATACCTAACATTGGCCGACTGGCTGCTGTCTGAACGAGGAAAGAACCATGGTATAGGCAGTCAATGGAAAAACGGCAAGGGTACCGATTATTCGCAAGACCTGCTTCCGGTGAAGGAACAGTCAGAAATAACAGGACATGCAGTACGTGCCATGTATCTCTATACAGGCGCTGCTGATGTGGCTGCACATACCGGAGACCAAGGCTACCTGTTGGCCATGAGAAGGGTATGGGAGGATGTGGTATTTCGCAACATGTATATTACGGGTGCCATAGGCTCTGCAGGAAAAAACGAAGGCTTTTCAAAGGACTACGATCTGCCCAATGAACAGGCCTATTGTGAAACTTGTGCCTCTGTAGGGATGGTGTTTTGGAACCAACGCATGAACAGCCTTACGGGCAAAGCGGAATACATCGATGTACTGGAAAGAAGTTTGTACAACGGTGCTTTGGATGGACTATCACTCAGTGGTGATCGTTTTTTCTATGGTAATCCTCTGGCCTCACAGGGAAATCACAGCAGACGAGAATGGTTTGGAACAGCATGCTGTCCATCCAATATTGCACGATTGATCACTTCCGTTGGCGGGTATATTTATGGTCAGGAAAAAAATAAAATATACATCAACCTTTTTGTGGGCAGTGAATCTTCATTTGATCTGGCAACATCAACCATGAAAATCAAAACATCCACTTCCTATCCATGGCAAGGGAGTGTCAGCTGCAATATTTCCATGCGTAAAAAAGAAAAAGCGGCTATTGCATTCAGGATTCCAGGGTGGCTCAGGAATACGCCAGCACCGGGCAATCTTTATTCATTCCTCAACCAGTCCAATGCTGCACCAACAATACTTGTGAATGGTAAGTTGGTGGCATTCAAAGAAGAAAATGGATATGCCATCATAGAAAAAGAATGGGAAGATGGCGATACAGTAGTGTACACGATGCCCATGGAAGTGCGTAAAATCGGTGCAAGAAAAGAGCTGGTTGATGATAATTATCGGATGGCATTGCAACGTGGGCCAATTGTTTATTGCGTTGAAGGTGCAGACAACAATGGCAAGGCATGGAATATTTTATCGCCATCAACCGCCAAGTTTGAGACTGAAAAATTTAATGTGCTTGATGAAAAAGTAATCAGCCTTGTTTCAACATTGCCTGTCTTACAAATTGGGGCTGATGGAGCGTCATCCAAAACCGTAAACCAAAAAGTGCGCGCAATACCTTATTACACATGGTGCAACCGGGGAAGCAATCCCATGCAAATCTGGTTGCCAACAGTGTACAAGGACATCAAAATAAATTACTAGGATCAATTTGGGAATGGCAATTCCTAATTCAACTAACTTTGAAAAAAAGGATACATGAGCAAGGTTATTGTAGCAGGAGGTGGTGTAATTGGACTGTGTACAGCCCATTACCTGAACAAGGCTGGCCATGAAGTGACCTTGATTGACAAAGGTGACCTGAAACATGGCACATCCTTTGGCAACGCAGGATATATTTCTCCCAGTCATTTTATCCCGCTGGCTTCACCGGGGATTGTTGCCAAGGGCTTGCAATGGATGCTCAGTTCCACTTCCCCTTTTTACATCAAGCCCAGGCTGAACATGGATCTTATCCGATGGGCACTGACCTTCTGGAAAAGGTCCGGCAAGGCTACAATGGAAAGAAATATACCCCATCTCAACAATATCCTGCACCTCAGCCGTGAACTCACTTCAGAAATCCGCAATGAGTTGGGCAATCAATTCCTGATGGAGGAAAAGGGATGTTTAATGCTCTATAAAAGTTCATTGACGGAAAAACATGAGATAGAATTGGCAAAGGAAGCGGCGGCATTGAACATTGAAACCAAAGTGTTCAGCGCCAAAGAAATTCAGGCCATGGAGCCAGAGGTGGAGGTCAATGTAAGGGGAGGAGTGCTGTATCCGATTGATGCCCATTTGCATCCTGGCGATTTGATGCAAACCATTCACGAGCATTTGAAGCAATCAGGGGTACAATTTCAATTGGAAACCACCATTACTGGATTTGAAAAACAAGGAAGAAAAGTAACCAAGGTATTGACGGACAAAGGAGATTTTACAGGCGATGAAATTATTCTGGCCACGGGCTCATGGCTGCCCGCAACCAGCCGAGACCTTGGTATAGACCTTCTCCTCCAAGCGGGTAAAGGGTATAGCATGACGTTCGATGCAGTTGAAAAAAACCTTCATTATCCTGCAATCCTTGTAGATGACAGGGTGGCCATGACCCCTATGGGTGCTGATCTTAGGATGGGAGGAACCATGGAAATCAGTGGTATTGGATCACCCATGCTGATGAAAAGGGTTCAGTCAATTTTTAAGGCAGCAAAAAATTATTATCCCAATCTGCCAGTTGAATTTCCTGCCCAGGACAAGATTTGGTATGGACTCAGGCCTTTGAGTCCAGACGGTCTTCCTTATATTGGCCGACATTCAACATATGATAACATCGTCATGGCAGGTGGCCATGCCATGCTTGGCCTCTCTCTTGCAGCGGCAACAGGGAAGTTGGTGGAGGAGATTGTCGGCGGGCTCGAAACAAGTATTGACATCAGTGCATTCAATGTAGAACGATAAAAAATAAATCAAGCGTATGAAAAAATCAATGTTATTGTTTTTAATGGTGATGGGTATAACATCAGGTGCAATGGCCCAAAGTCTCAACAAATTATGGGCTACAGATACCACCCTGAAAGTTCCCGAGTCTGTGCTGTTGGACAGCAAGAACCAGCGTTTGTATGTTACCAATATTGAAGGCAAAGGGGCCTGGGACAAAGACGGCAAGGGTTCCATTTCCCTGCTTACCCTTTCAGGTAAAATCCTCAATCCAGAATGGATAAAAGGGCTGCATGCCCCCAAAGGCATGACCATGTTCAGCGATTTTCTTGTTGTTGCGGATGTCGATTCAGTTGTCATCATTGAGGTCACCAAAGCACAGATTGTAAAAAAGCTTTACATCGAAGGGGCAAAGGCGTTGAATGATATCACCTCAGACAAACGCGGCAACATGTACGTGTCAGATTCAAAGACCAAAAAAATCCACTACATTGACGTAACCAAGTTGGAAGTGAGTTTGTTTGCCGAGGGGCTGAATGGTCCGAATGGCCTGCATTACGCAGACAAGACCCTTTTCTTTACGGATGCTGGTGGTCTCTATAAATTCGGAAAGGACAAGGAAAAAATCCTGATTGCAGATGGAATGGAAGGTGGTACTGACGGCATTGAGCAAGTGGATGAAAATACATTTCTTGTGTCCTGCTGGGCTGGTTCCATTTGGTCGGTAAAAATGAATGGCGAGAAGAAATTGTTGCTGGATACAAGAAAAGAAGGCATCAATACTGCTGACATTGGATATGATAAGAAAAACAAAATTGTTTACGTTCCTACATTTTGGAAGAACCATGTGGTTGCTTACCAGCTCCAATAATTGACAGAAATGATAAAAAAGGAAGGCACAAAGTATTCAACTTTTGTGCCTTTCTTTTTCTGTTGATAAACGATTATTTTCCCAACTTGCTTTCAAGGTATTTCACCATCTCACTGTTACCTGCCATTTTCAATTTGTTCATGATGCCTCCGAGTATCATCCCATTGATATAAGGATTGGTTTGCTCTTTCACCTGCGCAGGTATTTCATCCCTGAAAGCAGTGATCATGTCGATGGATTTTTTTATCCGATCATTGCTTTTCATCGATCCGGTCATTTCGCCGATTTGTTGCATCAGCGTGAACTTCTCATTGGTCAATCCCAATGCGGTAAACTTATCTGCGAGTTTATCAAAAACCTCTTCTTTGCCGGATGCCACCAGGATGGTATTGATGGTCATGTCCAATTTTCCTTTTGCAGGCTTGTTGGACAATTCCATTGCATATTTGAGTGCAAGCACACTGTCCGTTTTGGATAGCGCTTCCAAAGCAGCTCCAGACACAGAATAAGAAGAATCATTGATGTTTTTTTCATACAAAGACGCATATTTCGCATCGGCTGTTTTGCCCAACCCATCTATCATGCTTGCCTTGACGGGCCTGTTGGTTTCCTTGTTCACCAGCAAAGCAATGGTCTCCTCAAAGGTTTTTCTGATGCGGTCTTTTTTCATGTCAATTTTGCTCATCGCAAGCAACCTTATTCCATGGAACGGGTCATTCAGTGCATCTTTCAAGAGTGCCAATGCCTTTGGCTCATCCGTCTTTTTGCCGCAAAAATCAACTGCTTCTTTTCTGTCGAGATAATTTCCCGCCTGATAAAACTGGTGGATGTAGTTGTCTAGGCTTTTGTTCTCCTTCTTCTCACACAGCAGGATTTTATCTCCATCAAAATTGATCAGGTCCGGTTTCGTGGTGGAAGCAAAACTGAAACTGTCTACTGCATGCTCGATCCAAACCTCATTCCTTGTCCTGGTTTTGCCATTGTACACATCAATGAAAGTGGGGATCTTGAAAATTTTTCCTGTGCCCTGCGTTTGCTTTACAACCACAGTAACTTGCTGTGCCACTTCATTGTATTTGTATTGGATGTCCAGTTTTGGATGGCCATTGCCAAAATACCATTGGTTGAAATACCAGGTAAGGTCCATTCCACTGACTTCTTCAAAAGCCAGGCGCAAATGATGCGCTTCTGCAGCCTTGAATTTGTTGCTGCTCAGGTAAAGGTTTAATCCTTTGAAAAACGCACTGTCTCCAATGTGTTTTCTCAACATGTGCAAGATTCTCCCCCCTTTTTGATAGCTGACGCCATCAAACATTTGCTCCCGGTCTTCATAATAAAAGCGAACAAGGTCTTTTTTGGAATTGTCACCCCTCAGGTACCCCTGAAGACCATTGAAGTTTTCTGCATCACCGGCATCCTTACCGTACTTGTATTCATCCCAAAGGGTCTGGCTATAGTCGGCAAAGGATTCATTGAGGGTAAGGTTGCTCCAGCTTTCGGCAGTTACATAATCGCCAAACCATTGGTGAAACAATTCGTGCGCAATGGTCCCCTCCCAGATATTCCCATCGGTCAGTTCTCTTGCATCCTGTTGGGCTGTTTCCTGGTGGATGGTAGCGGTGGTATTCTCCATGGCGCCGGCAACATATTCCCTTCCCGTAATTTGGCTGTACTTTACCCAAGGGTATTCAACACCGGTGATCTTCGAGAAATAGCTCATCATTTCTGGTGTGTTACCAAAGATTTTCTTTGCCACAGGGCCGAACTCTTTTTCAACATAATAATTCACTTCCTTTCCTTTCCATGAATCTTTTATTTCGGCATAATCGCCTACACCCATAAAGAACAGGTAAGGAGAGTGCGGGAGGTCCATTTTCCAATAATCCGTTCTGGTTCCATCTGTATTACTCTTCTGGCTTACAAGCTTGCCATTGCTCAGGGTAACATACTTGGAAGGCACAGTCATGTAAAGCTCCTGGGTTGTTTTTTGTTGGGTCTGATCAATTGTAGGAAACCAAACGGAGTTGGATTCTGTTTCGCCCTGGGTCCAAATCTGGGTGGGTTTATTTTTCTCCTCTCCCTTAGGGTTGATGAAATAAAGGCCTTTTACGCCCAGCATGGGGTCTGTTCCGGCCTCTTTCTCATATTCATTGGGCTTGGATACATAATTGATGTAAACCGTGTAGTTTTCACCTTTCTTGTATGTCCTTGGCAGCTTTATGGACAGTTGTTTTCTGTCATAGCCGTATTCAAGGGTTTTCAAAGACTTGTCAGGTTGCACCATGGATACCTGAATGATATCCATGCCTTTTGCATCCAGCGTTAAAGCTGCTGTTGGATTGAAATGCGGTGTCAACGTAATCCATGCCTTGCCCAACAGGGAAGTCTTTTCATAGTCAAACCGCACATCAAGTTTGGTGTGAACAAGGTTGTTGATCCTTGTGGGGGTATACCGGGGCGTTTGTTTCCAGCTTGAGTCAACAGGTCCTTTATCCTGGGAAAATCCCATGATGGAGAGGTTGCTTACAAGCATTAAGATCAAGTATTGTTTCATGTTCAGATGGTTTATGTTGCAAATATATAAAGGCAATGGTTTAGGATTTGCCAATTTTGATGGATGGTAAAATCCTTGTTTTGTGTATTATTCTTTTGTTAGATTTGTACCATGTCAATTTATTCAGGTATTCGGATGTTTTGCATGCTCGTTGCCATGATGGCTTTTCAGGGCTTGAGTGCCCAGCATTATATTTTCATTGAAGCAGATGGCCAGCAGCCATTTTACCTCAAGCAAGGAAATACGATGGTGTCTTCATCCGCTTCAGGTTTCTTGATCATCCCTAAGATTACGGCCTCAGAAATGGAATTCTCCATCGGATTTCCCAAAAATATTTATCCTGAGGTTTCTTTTTATATCAATGGTACCGACCGAGACCGCGGGTTTCAATTGAAACTGATGGAGGGACAGGGCTGGTCTTTGTTCGACCGCACCAGCCTTGAAGTGATCAAAGGCGAGGTGCCCAAAGCCGCACCTGTTCAAATGAATTTACCACAAAAAGAGGAGGGGGGATTTGCAAAACTTTTCGCTATTGCAACGGATGATAAATCATTGTTGGAAAAAATGCCCAAGAAAGACAGTGTAGAAAAGACCTCGCCCGGCAAGGCCATCATAACCAAAGGCTCGACCGTTGTTGCTACAAAATCTGGACTGAAAGACAGCCTCAGCAAAAAGGACAAGGTCATCTTACCACCGATTTCCATGATCACCCAAATGGAGGATGAGGATGTCAAGCGGTTCGTTTATGTGGAAAAAACGATCAAAGGAACTGCTGATACCATTCCTGTTGAGATTGAAAAGCAGAAGATTGTTGCCAAAACTGAACCCTTGACGCAGCCTCAGGATACCACAATGACGGCAACACCCCCCAAAGCAAGTCCGATCATTGTTTGTGACCGTCCCATTGCTGATTACAAGGATATTCGTTCGCTGCAAAAAAAGTTGTTGGGTATTGTATCTGATGAAGGACAGCGCATGTACGCCGTAAAAATATTTGGCCAGAAATGTTTTAATTGCAAGCAGGCGCTTGAGATTGGGTGGTTCTTTGTTGACGAAAACAGCAGGCTTCAGTTGTTCAAGGTATTGAAACCACTCATTGCTGACAAAGCCTCTTTTGGAAGCCTTGAAGTTTCTTTTTTTAAGGAAGAAAATATCACGGCCTTCAGGGCCCTTGTTGCAGGAACCAATTGATTAAACCCTTAGGCATGCCAACTTATTTTTTAGCCTTAGCTTACAAGGGGACACGCTTTGCGGGTTTTCAGATACAAGACAATGCCATCACCATCCAGGGGCAGGTAGAAAGAGCGATGGCCACTTACCTGCGAGAAAATGTTCAATTGACAGGCTCTTCCAGAACCGATGCCGGGGTGCATGCCAACAGAAATTTCTTTCATTTTTCTATTGATCGCATACTGAATCATGAATTTGTTTACCACGTCAATGCCATTTTGCCCCCAGATATTGCCATTACCGGCATTTACGCTGTACCAGAAGGAAGCCATAGCAGGTTTGATGCAATAGGACGGAGATACAAATACCATATATACAACAGCAAGAATCCTTTTTTGAATGACAGGTCCTGGTATTATCCATACCCCATGGACCTTGCTGAGCTCAATCAGGCGGCCAGCTCCCTGTTGGGACTGCATGATTTTACCAGCTTTGCCAAAAGAAGAACCCAGGTATACACCCATATCTGTACTATTTCTGTTTGCCAGTGGCATGAAACGGAAGATGGTTGGGTCTTTATGGTTGAAGGCAACCGCTTTCTCCGCGGGATGGTCAGGGCCTTGGTCGGGACAATGGTAAAAGTTGGGCGCAAAAAGATTAGTGTTGAATCGTTTCAAAACCTGTTGTTATCAAAAGACAGCGCCATGGCTGATTTCTCAGCGCCTGGCCATGGATTGTTTCTCGATGATGTCATTTATCCCAGTGAAATAACCGCATTGTTGAAGTAAAATACAACAAGTTTTTTTTGCCTTTAAACCCTTGCTGGCATTGATTTTCAATATTTTACAAAAAAACAAATCAATTTAATTTGGAACGTATGAGAAATGCTTCTTATATTTGCATCCCGCTTCACAAAAAGCGCAGTTCTTCGAAATAAAATCAGGTCAAATTTTAGCATTCATTTGAATAAAAATTTGCAGATATAATTTTAAACAGCTAATTTTGCACTCCCAATTCGGTTTGGGCAGTTTTGCAAGAAGCTGAAAGATCTTTGAAAGTTTGGAAAGCAGTAACACTCAATTAACCGTCGCAAGATGGTTAGAGGTAAGGTAAGA
>CAILKQ010000076.1 GCA_903834825.1 uncultured bacterium
CAAAATTCACAAAATAGTTTCCTGCAATATGGGTATTGGTGATGTAGGTCGCCATTTTTTTGATGAGTTCATTGCCATAAATATTGATCGCGCCATTGGATGCATTGTGCAAAAGTTCAAGGCAATCGTAAACGCTGGCACCTGCAGCAAACCAATAGCTGGGGCCTTCATCACAGCCACCATCATCACCCAAGCTGTTCAGGTAGGCATCCAGTCCCTTCATGGCAGCATTGGTCATGGTAACCCTTCTGACTTCATTGCGCTCCAGCATCAGGCTGCTAAGGATCCAGTTCGACATAATCCAGGGATTCCAGTTGTTCACGGGTATTGTTCTGCTCATCCACTTGTAATTGTCGCCATATTTCAACATTGGTGTAAACAGCCTTCTGTCCGTTTCATGGTAGATGCGCTTCCTGATCAATGGGTTGATTTTGTCCAGCTTATCGCCGACAAAATAATCTGCCATGGCCATTACTGCTGCAGTTTCTGCCGCAAAAAGGTCCACTGCAGGACGCTCCACATCAGGAAGTCCAGTTCCGCCGATATGTGCCGGAACACCCCAGAAACTTTCTTCGCAGATTGACCAGATGCCGTTGAAGATGGCTTCCATAAACCGACCCTTGCCTTCAATGCTTTCTGCCAACACCATGTACATCAACACTTCCCTTTTTTTGAAAGAGATGCCGGAATGCCTGAGCCTGTCGCCACTCCGTTTAAAATCCATGGACACAGATCCGCTGATGGGTTCAAACGCATATGACATGATGTTGGAAGCGCCGTCCACAATGCCTTTCAGCATGCTATCGGATACTGCATCCTTCCACTGTTGAGGGGTCAATGGATAGGGTTTCCAATTGTCTTTTGGGATGATAGATGCCACAACTTTTTCTGGCGAATAGGTGTTGGCCAGGATATTGCGTTGTGTTACCTGTGCATTGCCTGAAAAGGCAAAGAGAAACAGGATGGCGATGCTGAAAATGCCTTTTGATTTCATTGTTGTTGATTTATTGTTGGGGTAAGTTGAAAGCGGGGAATGTAAAGCCATTGAAGCCAGTGTTGCTGATGATGAAACTGCTTCCTGCCAGGGGCTCTTCCGCCAATTGTTCATCTGTCAATCCAACCCTGGCTGAAGTGATGTACATCTCATCCATGTTCTCGCCGCCAAAACAGATTGAAGTGACCAGCGAAACTGGCAAGTGAATGGCATCGATTTTTTCACCGGTGAAAGGGTTCCACCGTGAAACCTGCCATCCTTCCCAGTGCGCAATCCAGAGCATACCTTCGCTGTCGATCGTCATGCCGTCGGGATAGCCTTCTTTGCCGGGAATGCTGATGACACAGGTCTTGTTGCTGATCTCACCATTGCTGTTGTCATAATCATACCGAACCACTTCCATGGTCGGGGTATCGATGTAATAAAAATATTTCCGATCCTCGCTCCAGCACAATCCGTTGGAAATGGAGACGTTTTCGATCTTCTTTTTTACCTGCAATTGTTGGTCAACCATGTAAAGGTTTCCAGTTCCTTTTTCACCGCTCAAAGACATGCTGCCTGCCCAGAAACGCCCTGCAGGATCGGTTTTTCCGTCATTGAAGCGGTTGCCTTTCAGATGTTTTTCAGGATCGCCTATCGCATTGATTTCTCCGGTATTTCTGTTGATGAACACAAACCCCTCTTGCAGTGCCGCAACTATGTTTCCGTCACTGCAAAGGGCAAAGGAACCAATCATGCTGGGTGTGGCAATGCTGTGAAATGCATTGTTTTTTCGGTCCAATTGATGGATGGCACAACCCATGATGTCAATCCAAAGAATGCTATGGTTGGCGGCATCCCAAACAGGACCTTCACCGAGCATTGATATGTGGTCGCAGAGAGGTTTGATGTTCATGTTGTTCAATAAGGAGTTGGGCTGACCGAAGTCCATCCACCATCAATGATCAATGATTGTCCGGTGATGTGGCGGGCCTTGTCTGACACCAGGAATAAGGCGGCATGGCCGATATCCTCCACCGATGCGGGTCTTCCCAAGGGTGTGATTCTCGACCAGGTTTCGATATAGGCCGGGTCAAGCAATGTTCTTTCTGTGAGTGTAGCACCAGGTGCAATGGTATTGACATTGATGCGGGATGTTGACAGTTCTTCCACCAGGTTTTTGGCCAGCATTTCAATGGCGGCCTTGCTCATCCCATAGGCGGCAAGGTTTTTGTGGGCCTGGTGCCCTGTTACGGATGAAGTGAAAAGCAAAGACCCGCCATGTTCTTGTTTTTTCATCTGGTTGGATGCCGCCTGTGCAAGGTAGAATGTGCCTCTGAGGTTCACTTCCATGACCCTGTCAAAATCAGCAACTGGATAGCTGGCAAATTTACCATAAAGGGTGATGCCCGCATTGGCGATAGCGATGTCTACACCACCCCAATGTGTGTTACAGGTGTCAACCATCAATTGAATGAAAATCGGATCACTGGAATCGCCCGCCATGGCCATGCAAGTGCCATTATTATTTTGGATAGATGTTGCAGCAGCCTTGCACAGCGCTTCATCCACATCGTTCAAAATCACCCTTGCCCCTTCGGCAGCAAGCATCTCACAGATTTTCAGGCCGATGCCCTGACCGGCGCCGGTAACAATGGCAGTTTTGTTGAAAAATAATGGTTTTGTTTCCATATCAAGGCATATAAAATACATTTTTTAGGGGGATGCTGACGGGGGAGTTGTCCTCATTGCATTCCATCATGTCGCG
>CAILKQ010000077.1 GCA_903834825.1 uncultured bacterium
GACAATTGAAAGCCAATTAAAAACAGAACTTGAGCAACTTAAGAAAGAAACTGGCTATAAAGCTGAGATTCCAAGACCAGATGCTGAGCGCTTGGGAAATGTGAAAACAGGAAAACTGCTTTCGATTGATTTTGGAAATACTACATTAAATTCCCAACCGGAAAATGATATCCATTTCCAGGGGGTAGTACTGAATAAAGATCAAAGAGGAGTTAGTGGTAATTTTAATGATGGTGCTACAGCAGTTATAAAAGCCAGACCGGATTTAGATCCTTCAAAAGGCAGTTTTGTTATTGAATGTCTCATTAAACCAGCATCGCCTGATGGGATTATTGCTTCTTGTGGATCACAAAAAGAGGGATGGGCAATATTTTTAGAAAATGGCGTACCTGGTTTTGTGGTAGCGCATGATAAGCACCTGCAGTTTATTGACGGAACATCAGAAATAGTCAACAAATGGTCCCGTCTTGTAGCAGTAATTGAAAACTACAATAACGTTATAAAGTTTTTTGCTGATGGAAAATTAATAGGGCAACGGAAAATGTTACTGCCAATACTATCCGTTAATTCCAAAGATGGTGATATTTATATAGGCCAGGATTCAGGAGATATGATTGATCCGAAAGGGGTTTCAGTTCATTCTTATAAAGGCTTGATTCAATCTGTTACTATCTATCGAGAAAAGATGCAAGATTCAAAATTAATAGAGTTATCAAAAGTAAATTGATTGTAACAGGAAAGGGATATAATAAGTAGAATTCAACAGCTTTCTCAACTTGAGCTAACTCACCACCACAATCCCCTTTGCAAGAATGTTTACTTCTGTTTTGGGTTGGGTGATGGCATCAATTTCTGCCTTTGATTTCTTGGCGTCTTCTGCAAAATGCCTGAGTTCTTTTACAGAAACTGTTTTTATCGAAGCCTGACCCTCAATCACAACCGTTTTTCCCTTTGCCGCCAATGGCACAAAAAATCCATAATCTTTCATTTTTACAGTCGCTTGTTTTCCGTCGGGAAGCTCAAGCTTGAGCCAGCATCCTTTATTGGGGCAAACTTCTACTATTTTTGCGGTAATCTTGGTTTCAGGCAGGCTTGAAACACGCTCCAATTGACTGACAACTTCAGCCAAAGGTATGGCCCCTTTTGATTTTACCTTGCTTCCGTAGGTATCACCTTTATCAGCATTTCCCGCTGGAGGTTGTGCATTTAAAGCAAATGAAACCAGCAGCACAATTGTTGCAAAAATTAATTTTTTCATGAAGATTCGTTTTTAGATAGTATAAAGGTAATACCCAGAGCATTGACCTGAACATGGTCAAAAAAGATTTTCTATTCTCAGCAATTTTCTATTGACAACGATTGCGTAAATCCTCTTTCCCAAGAGCAAGATTTTGCTTAGCTTAGCCACTTGTTTTAACCGGTTAATTTAACATTGATCATGAAAAAAATTGTGCTGAAAGTTCACCCCAAAGACAATGTGATTGTAGCATTGCGCGACCTCGAAAAAGGCGAAATCATTGCGTTTGAGGGATCTTCATACGAGATGCAGGAAAAAGTGCAGGCCAAACATAAGTTCTACACAGAAGATCTTACCAAGGGTAGCGAGGTGATCATGTATGGTGTGTTGGTAGGAAAAGTGCAATACGATGTAAAGAAAGGTGGGTTGATGACCACAGAAAACCTTCACCATGCTGCAGACCCTTACGCTTACCGGAAAGCTGAATACAAATGGACGGCTCCTGATGTTTCAACATATGCAGGAAGAACGTTCAATGGCTATCATAGAACAGATGGTAGGGTAGGGACAGCCAACTACTGGTTGTTTATTCCTACCGTTTTCTGTGAAAACAGGAACCTTGATGTGATCCGTGAAGCCATGCACAATGAGTTGGGCTATGCGGTTACCGACAAGTACAAGCGCTATACCAGGATGCTCAAAGAGGCCTACGAAAATGGGGAGCAACTCGATAGTGATGCGGTAAACCTTTCTGCAGGAACGGATGCAAAAGCCGTTCGTTTGTTTAAAAATGTGGATGGCATCAAATTCCTTAATCATCAAGGTGGCTGTGGTGGAACAAGACAGGATTCTGCCATTCTCGAAAACCTGCTTGCGGCGTATGCAGATCATCCCAACGTAGGTGGAATAACCGTTTTGAGCTTGGGTTGCCAACATCTTCAAGTGGATACATTTATTGATACCATCAAAAAACGCAATCCACATTTTGACAAACCCATCCAAGTTTTTGAACAACAAGGCCCAATGAGTGAAGAGGAGTTGATCAAGCATGCGATTGCTTCTACCTTCAAGGGGCTGATTGAAATCAACAAACTGGAACGCAGTCCTGCAGGGTTGGATAAATTGACGGTTGGTGTGAAATGCGGTGGCAGTGATGGTTTCAGCGGTATTTCTGCCAATCCCGCGGTTGGATATTTTTCTGATCTGTTGGTGGCACTCAATGGTAAAATTTTGCTGGCAGAGTTTCCTGAACTCTGTGGTGCTGAGCAGGAATTGATCGACAGGAGTGTTAACAAAGCAACAGCAGAGAAATTCATCAAATTGATGGACGAATACAGCGCACAGGCCATTCAGGCTGGGTCTGGCTTTCACATGAATCCTTCTCCAGGCAATATCCGTGATGGCTTGATCACAGATGCCATCAAGAGTGCTGGCGCTTGCAAAAAAGGAGGTACAGCTCCTGTGGTGGATGTGCTTGATTATACAGAGCCTGCAACAAAACCAGGACTGAGTTTGGTGTGTACCCCAGGCAACGATGTTGAAGCAACAACCGGAAAAGCAGCTTCTGGAGCCACTTTGATTTTGTTTACAACAGGCCTGGGAACGCCTACTGGAAATCCGGTATGCCCTACCATCAAAGTGGCCACGAATTCAACCCTCGCAAAGCGCATGGCAGACATCATTGATATTGACTGCGGACCAATCGTAGAAGGTGAAAAGACGATTGAAGAGATGGGCGCAGAAATCATGGAATATTGCATCAAAGCCGCCAGCGGCGAAGTCATTCCCAAGGCCGTCCAGCTCAACCAGGATGATTTCATTCCATGGAAACGCGGCGTTTCTCTATAATCATCTTCAACCTCTTCAACCCCTTAAACCTCTTCAACTTCTCTCAACCTCCCTCAACATGAATATTCTTAACGCATTCAACCTCTCAGGAAAAACAGCTCTTGTAACTGGTTGCAACCGTGGCATCGGCATGGGCATGGCCGTAGGACTTGCAGAAGCAGGTGCAGACATCATCGGCGTAAGCGCTTCACTCGCTCCAGGCAGTGAGGTAGAAAAGCAGGTAACTGCACTGGGCAGAACATTCCAATCATACCAGGCAGATTTTTCCAGCCGGGAAAGCATTTATTCCTTTCTTGGTCAGTTGTCTGCAACTGGAATTGTTCCCGACATCCTGGTGAACAATGCCGGTACCATCATGCGCAATCCGGCAGCTGAACACAGCGATGAATACTGGGATCGCGTCATCAACATCAACCTGGATGCACAGTTCATCATGTCCAGAGAAATCGGCAAAAAAATGATTGAAAGAGGATCCGGGAAAATAATTTTCACCTGCTCATTGCTTTCCTTCCAGGGAGGAATCAATGTTCCGGGCTACGCAGCCAGCAAAGGAGCATTGTCCAGCCTGGTAAAGGCATTGGCCAATGAATGGGCATCAAAAGGGGTAAATGTAAATGGTATTGCGCCTGGTTATATCGCTACCGATAATACCGAAGCCCTGAGGAATGATCCAGAACGAAGCAAGTCCATCCTCGACCGCATTCCCGCAAAACGCTGGGGTGAACCCGAAGATTTCAAGGGAGCCATTGTTTATCTGGCTTCAGCAGCCAGCAGCTATGTGCACGGAGAAATTCTCACCGTTGATGGTGGTTGGATGGGACGATAAGATTTTACAGTATGCATAAAAAAAGCGCTGACGAACATCAGCGCTTTTTTTTTATCAAGCAGTTTATGCATTCCCTCAACCCCCCTGCCTTTTTACCAACCTCTGGTTGGCGGCAGGTAAATTCAACTTCCCAGCCTTTGGCTGGCAGGCTTAACTATTCCTATTGATGCAATTCAAATCCTCAAACGCCACCTTCAACCTTGCCATGAAAGTCTCTTCGCCTTTGCGGAGCCATACCCTTGGGTCGTAGTATTTCTTGTTGGGCTTTTCAGCGCCTTCAGGATTCCCCAACTGTGATTGGAGATAGGCTTCGTTTTTCTTGTAGTTGTTCAAAACGCCTTCCCAGAAAGCCCATTGAAGATCGGTGTCGATGTTCATTTTGATGGCACCATAACCAATGGCTTCCCTGATCTGGTGCTGTGGTGAACCGCTTCCACCATGGAATACAAAGAACACAGGTTTTTCACCGGTGTTGAAAGTCTTTTGAATATAATCCTGTGAGTTCTTCAAGATTTCCGGGCGAAGTTGAACATTGCCTGGGCTGTACACACCATGAACGTTACCAAACGCAGCTGCAACCGTAAACAGTTCACCCACCTTGCCGAGTTCGGTATAGGCATGGGCCACGTGTTGTGGTTGTGTGTAAAGCTTGTCGTTTTCAACATCAGAATTGTCTACACCGTCTTCTTCACCACCAGTAACACCCAATTCAATTTCAATACCCATGCCAAGCGGAGCCATGCGTTTGAAGTATTCTACCGATGTGGCGATGTTCTCTTCCAGGGGCTCTTCACTGAGGTCAAGCATGTGGGAGCTGAAAAGCGGCTGTCCTTTTTCTTTGTTGTATTGCTCACCAGCATCAATCAGTCCGCTGATCCATGGCAACCATTTTTTGGAAGCATGGTCGGTATGAAGCACAACAGGAACGCCATAATATTTGGCCACATTGTGGATATGAAGCGCGCCTGAGATGGCACCGGAGATATTCGCCTGAAGTTTATCATTGGGCATGCCCTTTCCTGCGATAAACTGTGCACCACCATTTGAAAACTGAATGATGACGGGAGAGTTCACTGCAGCGGCAGCCTCAAGTGTTGCGTTGATGGTATCTGTGCCGGTAGTATTGACTGCGGGCATGGCGAATTGATTGTCTTTAGCGTCCTGGTAAAGCGCTTTCAGATCATCTCCGAAGAGCACACCGGCTTTGTATTTGCCCATATTGGTTGTTTTAGAGCCGCGAATATCCGAAAAATATGGGAGAATTCAGCTGTCCTGGGTCAAGTAGCCATTTGTACCCGAGAGCAGGTAGGCAAAAAAAATCCCGGCTGCAGATGCAACCGGGATTGGATATAAAGTTAACGAGCACTATTATTTGAAAAGCGCTTCCAATTTCTTGTTCAGGGCTTCACCACGCAGGTTTTTGCCTACAATCTTTCCTTGTGGATCGATCAGGAAATTTTGGGGGATGGCCTGGATGCCGTATTGCACTGCCACATCATTTTTCCAGTATTTCAGGTCTGAAACCTGTGTCCAGGTCAGCTTATCATCGTGAATGGCCTTCATCCACTTGTCCTTGGCGGTGGGCTGATCCAGTGAAACACCCAATACGGTAAAGCCTTTGCTGTTGTATGCATTGAAAGCTTTGACAACATTTGGATTTTCCTGGCGGCAAGGTCCGCACCAGCTGGCCCAGAAATCAATCAGTACATATTTTCCGCGGAAGGAAGAGAGTGATACCGGAATTCCAAGCGTATCGTTTTGGGTGAAATCCATGGCCATCTTTCCAACACCGGTTTTCTTTGCTGTCTCCAGTTTTTCTGTCATGTCTTTTCCTGCAGGACTAGCCCTCAGTTGTTCTGGCAGTGCAAGGAACATGGGTTCAACATCATCAGCATTGATATCATAGCCGGCATATTGTTTCAATACGAACATGGCAATCGGCGAGGATGCGTTGTCTTTGAGGTACTGCTTGTTTTTGATGTTTTTCTGCTCGGTCAATTTATCAAAGGCCGCATCAATCCTGTCCATGCCGGCCTGGTCTTTCTTTTTGTAAAACTCACTGTATTCTTTGTTGAGGGCAGCCGATTGTGCAGTTTCCTCTTTGGTCAAGTCAGTCCATGAAACATAGGCTGTATGGGATTTTGAACCCTTGATGGTTGCATTGGCAAATGAGTCGACACTGGCAATTTTTATCTTTGAATTTTCAAGGAAAACCTGCTTGATGTCCCTGTTGTAGGAGATGGCCTTCATCGACTTTGCACCAGGTACTTCCTGGTATTTGGCCCTCAGGCTGCCCATCACAGGGTCAGCCAATGTTCCGGTAAAACTGAACTTGCCGTCTTTTACTTCTGCACTGTCCATGGTGGATTTTCCATCGGCATAATAGTTGAGGTAAACTTTTGCAATGAGGTCCTTTACTTTACTGACATCTCCTGAAATGGTGAACCCTTTTTGGGCAAAGCCGTTGGCTGAAACCAGCAAAAACAGTATTGTAATGAATTGTTTCATGATTCTGTTGATTGTTTTAAGATATTAAGTTAAATCATTTCGCTGACTTATCAACGCTTTCCTTGGCATTCGGATTGTAGCCCACAAACCAAGAAAGCCATATGCTTCTTGAAAGACGCATGAAAAGGGGCTGCATCAGGATCATCAAAACGGCGTTGGTGCCCATCCACCAGAAGAACCGGTTGTCGTCCAGAGACATTCCAATCAAGACCCACCAGGCCACAAAGGTGGACACACTGAAGGCTATTGTCAGTGCATAACTTACGTAAGCTGTACCGTAATAAAATCCCACCTCAATTTCAGTGGGCTGTCCGCAAGCAGGGCAGGTCTCGTTCATTGTTGTCATCTGTCCAAGCTTATAGGCATTGGTGGAAGTATAGATATTGCCTTTTCTGCACCGGGGGCACTTGTTGTTCAACACACTGTACAGATAAGACGATTTATAACTGCTCATGGGTATTATTTTTTCGAAATTATGTTTTCACTGTTGCCAAGCAGAAGAGTTTAGTCCGGCATCAAAAAGAATCCAGCAGTTTTTCCATCTTAATTCCCCTTGACCCTTTGATCATGAGGAGTGCGTTGGAAGGAGGGTTTAGCTTTATCCATTCGGCGGCTTGGGCAGCATCGGGGAAATAGGTGCAGTGGTGGTCAACATGGGCAAAATCCCCGCCCACAAGCACTACATTCCTGATTCCGGTTGTTTTGATCATGTCTATAAGGAACTGGTGTTCAGCGATTGATTCCTGTCCCAGCTCCATCATTCCACCGAGGAACATGTATTTGTTGTCTGACTGTTGATGGCTGAAGTTTTCAATGGCGGCCTGCATGCTGCTGGGGTTGGCGTTGTAAGCATCCAGGATGATGGTATTGTTGCCTTTTTGGATCAGCTGTGACCTTGCGTTGTCTGGCACATAGGCCTCTATAGAACGTTTGATGGATTCAAAAGCAATGCCAAAATAATCGCCTACAGAAATGGCTGCTTCTATGTTGGGCTTGTTGTATGCGCCCACCAATTGGGTAAAAATTTTCTGTGTTCCCCATTTTTCACTCCTGATTTCAAGGGCCAACAACGGCTCGCTCTGGAAAACAGCAGCCTCGAACGAATAGGCTTTTCCGCCATAGAAAATCTTGTTTTTGATGGCGGATGACATATCGATAAGGTAATCCAATCCTGCATTGATAAATGCTGTGCCATTGTTCAAAGACAGAAAATCAAACAGTTCTCCTTTCCCTTTCCTGATGCCTTCAACGCCGCCAAATCCTTCCAGGTGGGCCTTTCCGCAGTTGTTGATGATCCCGTGTGTGGGCAATGCGATCTTACAATAGCTTTCAATTTCCTTTTGATGGTTCGCGCCCATCTCGATAATGGCCATGGCAGCATCATCCTTGATCGAAAGGATGGTCAAAGGAACGCCGATATGGTTGTTGAGGTTCCCTTTGGTGGTATAGGTGGTATACGTGCTGGACAAGACGGCATGCAACAATTCTTTGGTGGTTGTTTTTCCATTGCTTCCTGTGATGGCGATAAATGGAATCTTGAATTGCCTGCGGTGGTGCAGGGCAAGGGCCTGAAGGGTTTCCAGTACATCCTGAACAAGAAAGATATTGTCAGCTTCAATGCCAATGGGCTCATCGATCACAACCCCTGCAGCACCCATTTCCAATGCCTTTCTCGCAAACAAATTACCATTGAAACTTGGGCCTTTCAATGCAAAAAACAATTCGTTGGGGGCGAGTGCTCGTGTATCCGTTTGAACCTTGGGATACTGCTTGTAAAGGGCATATAAGCGATCCATTTGCATGCTGCAAAGATACACTAGATTACAGACCTGCCACAATGAAAAAGCCCTCGCTGGGAGGGCCTATACAATTAGTCGGAGGTTGTTTATTTCTTTCTTGTGTTCTGCCTGCGGTTGCTGAACTGGTTTCCGTTTTT
The DNA here is from genome assembly GCA_903834825.1 of uncultured bacterium. Classification (GTDB taxonomy): domain Bacteria; phylum Bacteroidota; class Bacteroidia; order Chitinophagales; family Chitinophagaceae; genus Pollutibacter. Next base: position 8,356 of record CAILKQ010000077.1, read on the forward strand.
GAAACCATTTCCTTCCTGGCTTCCGAAACGATCCATCGCACACCTGAAACCAATGGTTGCAGTGGCTTGATCCTCTTCAAGATGCCTGCGTGTTCCGGGGCTCAGCCAATAGGCCCTGTCGTCCCAGCTTCCGCCTTTAAATACCCTTGATTTGTCGCTCACCAAGGTAGTGGTGCCATATCCGTAATTCACCATGGAAAGAGAGTCTCCATCGAGGTAGTTGATTACATTTCCTTTTTGGTAGTTTCTTCTGGTTTTGGCCTCTTCATCGGTAACCACAACAGTTTTTACCCTGCCGATGCTGTCACGCTGAAATTCGCCGTTGGCATCCTTTTCGTTTTTGGTGAAAACGTTACCACGATAGGGGTTGAAATCATCAACATCCTTGCTCGACATGGGCCTGTATACATCCGCCACCCACTCATTCACGTTTCCGGACATGTTGTACAAGCCAAATCCATTGGGATAGAAGGCATCAATTGGACCAGGAATGGCAGAGTTATCATTCAATCCACCTGCGATACCCATATAATCACCATTGCCGCGTTTGAAGTTGGCCATGTATTTACCTTGCCAAGAGCCATAACGGTTGTCACGCATGCCATTCACATTGTGAGACCATGAATAAACTTGCTTGTTCATGATCAATTCCTCGCCACGCTTGCCTTCTTTGGTTTTTACATTTGGGTTTTGGTTGATATAACCCAAAGCAGCATATTCCCATTCTGCTTCAGTAGGGAGGCGGTATTCAGGCATCAGGATGCCATCTTCAATTTTTACATAATTCCTTGGCCTTCCATTTTCATCCATCAAAGGAGATTTCTTGGATTTGGCAGCCTGTGTTGAATAAAGACCCAGCAGGTAAGATTTTGTGGTAAAGTTTTCTTCCCCTTGCCCTTGAATGGTTTTCAACTGGTTCGGGTTGGCAAGTCCTTTTTGAACCAGCAACAACTCATTTACACGGCTTCCCCTCCAGATACAAAAATCAGTGGCCTGCCTCCAGGATACACCCACAACAGGGTAGTTGTCGTAAGAAGGATGCCTGAAGTAGTAATCAATCAATGGTTCGTTCGCAGCCAACTCACTTCTCCATACAAGGCTGTCTGGTTTGGCGCCAGCGACCACTTTTTCGAATTGAGGGTCATCGAAAGTCCTTTCGATCCAGTTCAGGTATTCCCTGTAGTGGATGTTGGCCACTTCTGATTTGTCAATGTAAAATGATGATACGGTTACTCTTCTGGGAACGTTGTTCCAATCTCCCATGACATCCTCATCGGCAGCGCCCATGGTAAATGTACCACCTTGTACAAAAACGAGACCAGGGCCGGTGCCTTGTTCTTTCACTGGAGACTTGAAAAAGCCACCCATATTTTTGTCATTGTAATTCCAGCCGGTAACCCCTGATTTGTCAAATTTTTTCTTTGCAAACGGAAGGCCGCCCTTACAGGCACTGAACAGGACAACAACTGCAGACAAGTACAAAAGATTTCTCATACCGTACACTTTTTTATTTTATCGAATCTCTTAACGGGCAAGTCTGGAAATTATTGTCCTTATTACCGTTAAGATGATGACAAATGTAAGTGTTAAATTAAATCAATTCAATGGATTGCGTCAATTATTATGTTTAGTAAATGCTAAATTTGTTTACAGGCCTTTATGAAGAGATGGTTTACCATGTTTGCCCTTTTGGGGATGGTCCTTTTTGCAGAAGGACAAAGGCGATACGCAGCAGTATCAGTCCTATCCGCCGGTCAATGGACAAAGGTCTCGGTTGACCACCAAGGGATTTACAAGGTATCGGCTGCCTTTTTAAAGAATGCAGGCCTGACAACTGCCATTCCATCAGCGAATATCAGGATTTTTGGTACGGGTGGAGGCGTTTTGCTCGAATCCAATCAACAGGCAATTGCGGATGATCTTCCTGAGGTTGCCATTGA
>CAILKQ010000078.1 GCA_903834825.1 uncultured bacterium
CCTTGCAGCTCAGTTTATGAAGCGAGTGGTTGTCATTCTTGAGAAGGAGAACGTGCCGTTCGAGAAGGCGGTTGTTGCTCAGGTTTTCATCCAGCCCCCAGCTTGCAGAGACATGATCAATCATGATATTGCCAACAGGATTACCACCAATGGCATCATCCCTTCTTCGTACCCATGTGTCTCCCCTCCTGAAACGCATGAAACGGATGACCACATCATGGGTATTGATCCATACACTTTCGCCTGCGACGCATATGCCATCTCCCGGTGCTGATTGCCCGGCAATGGTGATATAGGGTGCCCGAATGATCAATGGTGTTTTTAGCCTGATGATGCCTGCAACATTGAAAACAATGATGCGCGCACCACCTTGCTCACAGGCCCATCGCAGGCTACCTTCCCCTTCATCTTCCAGGTTGGTGACAACAAATACCCTGCCACCCCTACCACCGAAGCTGAACCTGCCGCCACCTTCCGCTCCCGGAAATGCCAGCAGATCTGACTGAGGAAGATCTGTTGGGCGGGATGCAAAATCAACATATGGCTTTCCCTTCTTTGCTTCTTCTTTGATGATGGGCAAGGCCAATGCCCAAGCCCCATCTGAATGTTTGGTGGCTGCACGCATCAACGAATCGGAAGACCGCTGAACATCTGCAGGAATTGTTGGATATTGGGAAAAGGCCTGCACTGACACAAGGCAAAACATCAACAAAAATTTCATTTTTTTCATTCCATTATTTTTAGTCACGCTAACACAATTTACCTTATTGGAAAAAAAAAGAGAAAGCAGAAACTCTCTCTTTTTTAAAATTAAAATCAAGGTTCAGTTGAACATATTTTGGGGCATTATTTATTTTTGAACTTTTACATCAATGTTGATATAGGTTTGGAATTGCATGGCACCAAAATCATTGATGAAATTGATTTGAATACAACCATATTTACCAGCAGCAGTTCTGAAGTATACCAAATTTCCAGAAGCCAATGCATTGGCTGTTGTTGTTGCTCCACTGGCCAGATTTGAAATGCCCGCAGCCCTCAATGAACCACCAGAAGTGAGTGCACTGAAAGCTGGTGAACTTGCTTTTTTGAATACAGTTGCATTCTTGGTCCAGCTGGAAAGGTCATGCGGCGCAAACTTGTTGGCGCCCAGGGCATAAATGGTATGCTTGGGAGCACCCACAGTAGTGGTATCAAAGAAATATCCGAAATCAATCAGTGCAGCATTGGCAGCTCCCTGCACAAAGCTCAATACGTCACCACTGGTTGAAACAAAAAATGATTTATTCGATTTGGCCACTGAGTCAGGAACAGCAAGGGTTTTGTAAGACCAGTAAATGAAATCGGGATTGATGGTTACCTTGATGGATTTACCACCATCGCCTATAAAAACGCCCTTCTAGTTTCTTGCAAATACCCTGTAGGAATAGTCGCCGGCAATGCTATCAGACTGGTATCTTTTTATACCGGAAAATGTCATTTTGTTTGCACCACTTACATTGAACGTATCAATCCTTGCACCATTTTTCTGGATCTCAATGACTGCCATTTCTTCTTTACTCGAAGCAATGGTGAAATCAAGAATGATGCTGTCTTTTGGATTGATTGCAATGTCCCCTGTCAGGTTTTTGGCGTTGCCAGTGTTGAAATTAACTGACACACCAAAGCTGTCAATGGGTGCCACTTTCTTCTCGCAACCCAATGTGAAAAGGGCTGCAGTTGCAAGGGTGAAAATTGTATGTTTGAAACGTATCATCGTTTTCGTTTTTTTGTTTGATCAATGAATGATTACTGCAAGGGGTCAAATGTTCCACCAGGCCATCCCATGGTTTGCTCCAACACGAAACTTGATTGCCTGAAAAAGTTAGGCAATGGGTAGAAATAGTAGGTTGTTGGAATGCTGATTGGCTGGGTTGCATCAAGGTTTACAAATGATGGTGTAAACATTGCAGCATACACCGCAGGATTGTTCAGGTTGGCTGTATCCCTGGGTTTGAATCCTGCAGGATAAATCCTATCCAGGTAAATCTTGGTTGCGTCTGTACCTGTTCCTGCCAGATAAGGCAGCTTTGGTGCCCACCTGATTCCTTGCCTGGTTGTGCCAGTCAACAAATGCAAAGTCCTTGTTCTTCTCAGGTCAAATGTCCGCTTTCCTTCCATGGCAAATTCGACCATTCTCTCGTTCATGATCAAACTACGCATCTGGGCTGCTGTTGTGGCCAAGCCGAGTCCGAAATCCTGGGCACCAACAACAATACCAGCCCGTTGGCGAATCAACCTGACCATGTTTTTTGCTTCAACCAAGCGCCCTGTTTCATTGGCGCATTCTGCAAGGTTCATGATTACCTCAGCAAAACGCATTTCAATCCAATCCATCCCGCTTCCACCACCGGAATTGCTGTTGTATTGGGTCTGCACAGCAGAAATAGCAGGGTTGCAGAGCTTTTTGCAATAAAATCCAGTCTGGGTAAGCCCTGCAGCTTCATCAAGCACACCTGTGTAATTCCACTGCTTTCTGGCAACATTGCTGCTCAAGGGCCAGGCTGATCCATTGTATGCAATAGATGCTTCAAAGCGAGGGTCTCTGTTCAACCAGAACAGGTTTGCATTGTATCCTGAACCTGTAGCAGTTATTGGAAGACCATTGCTCATCGTGTATGCCTGCACCAGGTTCCATGTGGGCTGATTGGAACCACCTCCAGCTAAACCAGTGGTTTCGGACCTTGGCCTTGTTACATACTCATTGTTGGTACCCCTGCCCGGGCTCACTGAAATGGCATCGTGTATGCGCACGAGCATCACTTCCCGGTTGGCGGCAGTCTCGTCCACAAAAATGTTGGCGTAATTGTTGTAAAGTACATTGCCATTGGCTACACAAGTATCATAAGCCGTCTTGCAGGCTGTATAGGCTTTTTCCCACCTTGTCGCATCATTGGAGGGATTGAACTGAGGACTTGCCCAATACATCAATACTTTTCCTTTCAATGCATAGGCTACTCCTTTTGTGATTCTTCCTTTTTGTGACGTTGGCCATGTTCCCGGCAAGAACATACCAGCAGAATCAAGATCACTTGAGATTTGATTGATACATTCACTTGTTTTGGATCTGGGGATGTTCAACTCATCATTGACGAGATCTTGTGCTTTCAGGGCCAAGGGAACACCGCCGTATAACCTTACAAGGTTAAAGTATACCATTGCCCTGAAGAAGAAGAGCTCGCCTTTTCTAATGTTTTTATCCGCCGCAGACAGCGTTCCTGCATTGATTCCATCAATACCGACATTGCATCTCCTGATGTCAAAATACCGGTTACCCGTGATCGAGTTGGATGCAGCAATATCTGTCACACTGTTATCAGTAAACTGACCATACAAGAATGTGGTATTGGCATTGTTGAGCTCATCAGAAGTATTGTGAATGCCTCCGGGAGTTGGCCAGTTGGGCATCATAAGGTCATAGCCCTTGTCGATGAATTGGGTTACTGCACCAACATCATTCCAGATATCTGAATTGATTCCGTTTGGATCTTCGAGATTGAAGAAATCCTTTTTGCAACCACTGATCACCATTGTTACAAGAACAACAGAAAACAAGGTTTTTAGAATTGATTGATATGATTTCATTTTCATGCTTTTTTTAAGTTAAACAAAAATTACAGGGTTGCATTTATGCCTAACGATATCGTCCTTAATGTTGGATAGTTTGCAAAATTGGAGGTATACTGATCCTTGTATTTCAAGGGGTTTGAAATACTCCAAAGATTGGTGCCGGTGAAGAATGCTTTCAATTCAGGAATCCTGAGTTTGCTGGCCACCCTTGAAGGAATACTGTATGAAAGCGTCATGTTATTGATCCTGCTCTGCACGCCACTAACAACCCAAAAAGAAGAGTTCTCTCTGGCAAGTGGTGCATCTGCCCTTGGAAATTTTGCATTCGGATTTTCAGGCGTCCAATGGTCAACCCAGAAAGACGGCGCATTTTGGGTTGTGGTGGGCACTTTTCTTGCCTCTGAATCATACGTATATTTTCCACCCAATGCAAGGTTCATGTTGGTACTCAACTTGAAAGATTTGTAGGCAACCCCAAATGAAATACCATACGTTACAACAGGGGTTGTTCTGTCAAACATGGTGGTGATATCATTGTCATTGATCTGACCATCTCCATTTACATCTTCAAAATCAAGGAACCCAACCTGGGGCTTGGCGCCGCCAATTCTGTAGTTTGGGTTTTTTACAAGCAACGCATCTACCTCACTTTGTGTTCTGAGAATACCTTTAGAAATATATCCATAATTGGTGCTGTTGAATTTCCGTGGATCCCTGCCTACAAGAATTCCCAATTCATTGGTTCCATATGTACCGAGGAAACTTGGGTTGTAGTAGGACTGCAACAACATGCTGTTGGTGAAACCAAAGTTTGCATCAACATTAAAGGTCCAGTCTTTTTTGATTCTTCCCCTGTAACCAACGGAGAACTCAGATCCCCAGCTGAGCTGCTTGCCATAATTCACAACAGCAGCATTGGCACCAAAGGTGGCAGGCACTGCAGCTGCATCCAAACGATCAAACCCATCATAAGTATAACGGTTCCAGATGTCAACTGTGACATTGAGTTTGTTGCCCAGGGTTGTCAGATCAAATCCTATGTTAAGCGTACGGGCCTTTTCCCAAGTAATGTTGGGATTAGGATAAATATTGGGATCCAAACCATTTGTAGGTGTTGTGCCAAGCAGTGCACCAGTTGTTTGTGTAAACCTTGATTCCCAAAGCCTGGCATTCACCCTGTCTTCTCCCACAACACCAAGGTTGGCCCTGATCTTCATCATGTTGATGAATTTGATGTTGTTCCTGAAGAAGTTTTCTTCGCTAACGATCCATCCCAAACCTACTGAAGGGAAAAGCCCCCAACGCTTGTCTGGCGCAAAATTAGAAGAGGCATCATACCTGGTGATGGCCTCCAGCAGGTACTTACCGGCAAATGAATAGTTCATCCTGCCAAGAAAAGATCGCTTTACCCCTTGGGTGTATTCAGGATTCCTGATGACGGATGATGCATTGTTGAATGCCCAGAATTGATCAACGCCTGAAATGGTCTGACCATTTTTATAAAAGAATACGTTTTGGCTTTCAGATGCTGATTGGTCCATGGCGGCCATGATATCAAAATCATGGTTACCGGCTTTCAATCCATAGGCCAAAGTGCTGATCAACTGATAACTGTTGGATGTCGTTGTACTTTGCCCCAGCTGATCTGAATTGCTCACCCTAGAGGTAGGTGAAGCGGTTGACACATCTGAATAGAGTTGAAGGTTTTGGCCTTGCCTTACGAAATTATACAGGGTATAGGCAGGGAAATATTCTTTTGCATTGGCATTCCTGTTGAGGCTACCGTATTGAACCCTGGCAGTCAGTCCCTTGAGAAAATTGGGTTTATACTCCAATGAAGCGTTAACATTCAGGCCCTGAGAGTTGGAGAACTTGTAGTTCCCAGAATTTTCCAAAGCCACCGGATTGAAAGAACCAGGGGGATTAGGACCAGCCCAGTTGACTGGTAATCCTTTGATGGTCAGGGGAACCCATTGAGGCGTCAGGAAAAGGGCACGAAGGGAAAGATCGTCTGTTTCTTCGTTGGCTCCTTTGAGGGTATGGCGTTCATCTCCAGAAAAATCTGTTCCCATGGTGATGTTGGCAGTAAGACCATTCGCTACCTTGGCATTCATGCCTGAACGGATACCATATTTTTTTAGGGTGATGCCGCCGTAGTTACCATCTTCCTGGTAATAGTTTCCACCTGCGAAGAAGGTCACTTTTTCTGTACCACCGCTTACATTGATGGTATGTCGCGTCACATTCCCTGAATTCCACAACTCATCATACCAGCTCTTGTAAGGCTTTGTTGCCAAGAAATCCAAATCGGCTTGTGAGAAGCGGTTGGCCAATGGTGTATTGTTCAGCTCGAATCCATCATTCAACATTTTGGCATGCTCGTAGGCGCTCATCACCTTCGGCGCAACCGCTGGTGTTGAATTACCAAAATATCCAGAATAGCTGATTTTTGTTTTTCCTGCTTTCCCTCGCTTTGTTGTTACCAGTACTACCCCTTTTGCACCTGCAGCGCCATAAATGGCCGCACCTGCATCTTTCAGGAATGTCAGGTTATCAATAAGACTGGCATCAAGGTTGTCAAAATCCTGACGGGTAACAATGATTCCATCAATTACAAAGAGGGGATCGCGGGTTACACCCACCAGTGAAGCTCCAGCAAAAGTGGATGCATTCCTGATGTTGATGGTGGTGGGAGAACCTGGTTTTCCAGATGCAAAATTTACGCCAACACCAGGGAGCCTGTTGATCAGGGCGGCTCCAAGGTTGGCCACGGGCAGGTCTTCGATATCTTCTGATTTGATTGTTGCAACCGAACCCAAAACATTGGCCCGTTTTTTGGTACCATATCCTACCACCACTACTTCGTCCATCGAGTTGTTGACTTGGACCAATGAAACAGATAGATTGGCCCCAGTTCCTGCTCTCAATTCCACAATGCCGTAGCCGACATATGAAAATGTGATCACAGATTCTGACGACGGCACTTTGATTTGAAAGCCGCCGTTTTCATCAGTGATTGCAGCAGCAGTATTGTTTTTTACCTTAACAGTAACCCCACTGATGGGTCTGCCATTTTGCTGCTCGACCACTTTACCTGAGATGGTTTTCTCTTGGGCCAATGCGTCAACTCCCCATGAGAAGACCAGCAAAAGGAATAAAAGAAGTTTTGTTTTACACAAATGATTCATATGGCTGTTTGTTTAATAAAAATGATTGTAGTTTTTGCGTTATTTGGTTGCGTTTTTCTGGGAAGCCAATTTGATGCGTTTTTGCCATGCCTCAGATTCTTTTTTCATATCAAATCCTTCCGCAGAAAGGTAATTGTTGATGCGGCCTTTGTATTTGCCAAACCACCAATGTTTTTTTTCACTGGTTTCTGCATCCATGGCTATTTCCCTGGCTTCTGCCAACCAATTCCAAATCTTTGTTTTTTGACCATCTGTCAATGATGGCAGCATGTCTTGGTATCCCTTGTAGGTGATGTTGGCCACATTGTAGGTCATGCCATCTTTTACTGCATCCACCTGTGTAACAGACAAATGACGCCCAAGATCACGGAGAAATGTGGAATGGATTTTAGCAACCTGATTTCCAGCAGCTGATTCGACACCAGCAACCAACAATTTCAAGTCGTCTGCAGATGCAGTGTGGGCCAGTTTAAGCTCTTTTATTTTGCCGTCTCTATTGGAGTGAATGGTATTGAGGACTTGGTATTGGGAAGTGATGATGTGATGTACTTTTCCCAGCTTTCTTTTTTTCTCGATGTTGAGTGGTGCAATAATTTTAGCTACCCGCAATTCCAGTGCCTTTACATACTGATCGTTTTTGGAAACAGTTGTGTCCTGTGCATAAACAAACTGCACAAACATGGCAATGGTTAGGATAATTTTTCTCATTTGGCAACAATCGCAGGTTAGGGTCAAATTAAAAATAAATTAAAGATGACAGGACCCTACCGCTCCTTCAATCCAATGTTACACATATTCTTTCAAAAGCAGTTTAGAATCTATGCAATCGATTGCATAGATTCCGGTCACCGGGCATTTAAAATGAATTTTGCTGGTTTTAACCCTTGTGATGTTGCTTCAAGGATGATTTGTCCCTTCCCTCCCGTTGTTTTGAGCATTGCAAGCAGTTTACCATTGAATAGTTGCTTGTTGGGTATACCAAAGGGAGTAAGTGCCGTAGGATTACCGTTATCGGTTGCAGCAATTTTCCCAACCCCTTGAACGGATAGGCTGATGAGATTGTCCGCTGTTTGAACAGGAATACCCATGGCGTCAACAACGGTTATTTCAACAAACCCCAACTCATTTTCAGCGCTATTGAGCTCCGACTGTGCGGACCGCAGTACAATTCGGGAGGCATCTCCAGCAGTTTGGATGGTAGACTCCAAAACGGGCTTTCCATTCTTCCTTGACACAGCTTTCAACTGACCAGGAGCAAATGCCAGTCTCCACATGGCGTGCAAGGAACTGTCATTTTTGATGCTGGTACCAACGGACTTGCCATTTAAAAACAACTCCACTTCATCTGCCTGACTAAAATAGGCCCAAACATCTACAGTCTGTCCCGGCTTCCAATTCCAATGAGGAAACAAATGCAATACCGGTTTCTGGGTCCACTCGGATTGATACATATAATATACATCCTTGGGAAAGCCTGCCAGGTCAATGATGCCGTAGTATGAACTTCTTGATGGCCATTGGTAAGGAACAGGTTCTCCCAAGAAATCAAATCCACTCCATACAAAAGCCCCAGACATCTGCGGATTTTGTTTTACCGCAAGCCAGCTTTTTTCGTGTGTATTTCCCCAAAAAGCATATACGTTATCGAACGCAGAAACCGTGTGATCAGGGTTGCCATGTTGGGTTGACTTGCTGTCAGGGGGCCAAATCCTAAAGCTATCAGAAGGGAAATCATAATGACCACGCGTTGCAAGTGCAGAAGCGGTTTCGGCAGCAATAAAACTGCTGCCAGGAAACCTGGAAGGAAGCTGGGGATAAGCATCAAGTTTATAATTGAATCCCAACACATCCAAAGCCCCTGATTTGTAAAGGAAGTTTTTAGATGGATCATTCTCGGTCAAGGCTGCAGTAACTGGCCTTGTGTTATCAAGTGCTTTAACCAAGGCTGTCAATTCTTTTGTAAAGCTCAAACCACTGAAATCAAATTGCTCGCGAATTTCATTGCCTATGCTCCACATGAAAACGGATGCATGGTTGCGGTCTCTGCGTATCCAGTTTTGTACATCCGATTGATGATCATTTTTAAAATCCACGGACTGGTCAAATTTGTTTTTTTTCTTTGCCCAGGTATCATAGATTTCATCCATCACCAAAAAACCCATGCTGTCGCAGAGGTCCAGCAATTCAACGGAAGGTGGATTGTGTGCCGTCCTGATGGCATTGCAACCCATTTCTTTCAAAAGGGTCAATTGCCTTTTGATTGCGCTCTTGTTTACAGCAGCACCAATGGCCCCCAGATCATGGTGGTTGCAAACCCCTTGGATCAAAAAATGTTTTCCATTCAGGGAAAAACCATTCTTTGAATCAAATCTAAAATACCTGATGCCCAATGTTGTTTGGACAACATCAACCAGCTTGTCTTTTTCAAATATTTTCAACACAGATCGATACAGATAAGGTGAGGCTGGAGACCACAAAACAGGATTATTGATTTTCAACACCCCACGTACAGGGGTCTTTTCAAACATCAATGCAATTGGAATGGGATCCCCTATTGCAACTGGTCTACCCGTTGCATCCTGTATTTCATGAACAACTTTCAGGTTCTTATTTTCACCTGAAAAATTGGAAACCATGGCAGACATTTCCACTGCGGCAGTACCATTTTGCTCAACATTTGCTTGAACAAAAAGATCCCATGGGTCAATAAATGTTTGACTCGAAATATCAAGCCAGACTTTTCTGTAGATGCCTGAACCAGTATACCAACGAGAATTGGGTTGTGCTGCATTGTCTACCCGAACGGCAATGACATTGTCACCGGCTTTATTCATGTAGGGAGTGATGTCATGCTTGAATGAAACATACCCGTTGTTGTGCCGACCCAGAAAATTTCCATTGATCCAAACGTCTGCCCTTTGAAAGATACCTTCAAAATTGAGTTGAACATGTTGACCAACAGCCTGCGCAGACAAATAAAAATGCTTCCGGTACCACCCAATGCCAGTGGGCAATGCGCCTTGGTTAAAAGTGGAAGGATGCTCCTTTGAAAAATTTCCTTCAATGCTCCAGTCATGTGGAATATCCAACACACGCCAGCTGCCATCATTGAAAGTTCCCAGCTGTGCAGCAAGAGTATCTGCCTGACTGAATTTCCAATCCTTCAACAGCAATGTTGTTTTTCTTTGCGCATTGACTGTATGCAGGAGTAGGGTAAACAGCAAAAAGAAGAATATTTTTTTTATCATTCGCATCATCATGATTTTCTACAATGGAAAAATATTTTCATTTTTTCGAGGCATTAAAATTCAGTGCGCTTTTACCCAATTCCCTTGAAGTTGCAACGGCAATGCCCCGCTGGTCTTTCTCGTTCACCGCGTTGTAAAAATGATAAACAATACCCTTGTGTTTGATTACACAAGGCTTGTGTGCATAGCGCGCATCAAACGGCTCAGATGGTTCGATCAGGCTTTCCCCCTCCCAATCCGTCCAATTGACCAGGTCGTAAGAGCAGGCAAATCGATCAAAGGCTTTGGGACGATCTTTCCAGAAGGCACCAAAATAAAACATGACCCACACATCTCCAATTTTCTGTAAATAAGGATCTCCTGTAATACCCTCTTCGTGGTGGACAACCGGCTCCGATTTAAACCGCCGCCAATGCAGCATATCATCAGAAAGCGCCATTCCAATCCTTTCATACCACCGTGTTTTTTTATTGTCTTTGGCCGTATCGCCATTGGCATTGTAATACATCACATATTTTGAACCCAACCGTTTTTGTTTGTCAACAATAACGGTGCTTTTGAATTCTTTCCTGTTTTCCCACCACCGCACATCTGCATCTTTTGAAGTTAGTACAGGAGTAGCATAGGTTGTCCACTCATGCGCCTTGCTGGGATCTTCTTTTGTGCTTGCCATACCAATAGACAATTCACCTGCTTCATATCCGGAACTCTTTCCTCCGATATAACTCATCCAACTGCGCCCATCATGTTTTCCCAACGTATAAGCCCCTCCCCATTGGGTATCATAGAGTGAAAAGTATCCAGCCAGCTGGCTGGCATTCCATGCAGTACCGTCCTTTGGAAAAGAAAGCAACCTGCCCAAGGTTTCCCATTGCAAGAGGTCCTTGCTTTTGGCCAGCCAAGTTTCATAGCCCTTGCCATCAAAAACAATATACGACATGTACCAGGTGGATTTTTTTTTGAAGATGGTAGGGCAATCCACTTTAAAAGAATCGTTCCTGGGTGTGAGCACCATTCCATATTTATACGGGGTCCTGATCTCCTCAAAAATTTCCTGCATTTTCTCTGCAGATACCTGTTGTGCAAAAAGCGTGTTTGCTGAGAAAATCATCAGGGCCAAAAAAATACATTTCAAAACTTTCATTTTACTTTTTTATCATCAGATTAGCATCCAACAGGTATCGTTTTCCCTTCTCCGTTTTAAATCGGATAGACTTTCCCTGATACACAATGGCACATTGATTTCCTGCTTTTGATATCACTTCAACGGCAACAAGGCTGCTATTTTTCCAATCCATTTTCAGCTCAAATCCACCCCTTGCGCAAATTCCTCTTACGCTGCCCTCTGGCAAAGCTGATGGCAATGCAGGCAGCAAAACAATTTGATCATCATGGCTTTGCAAAAGCATCTCACCGATACCTGCAGCACCACCAAAATTTCCATCAATCTGAAACGGTGGATGGGCATCAAACAAATTGATATACGATCCTGCACCACCTGTTTCTGCTGGACTCAACAACATTTTCAACAAGGTATATACATGGTCTCCATCCCGAAACCTTGCCCATAAATTGATCTTCCAACCAAGGCTCCAACCCGTTGCCGCATCTCCTCGAAACAAGAGGGATTGCTTGGCGGCATTCATGAATTTTTCATTCTTCCCCCAGACAATTTCAGTGCCGGGATACACGCCCCACAAATGGGAAACATGCCTGTGCTTGTTGTTAGGATCATCCTTGTCTTGGATCCATTCCTGCAGCTGGCCATGCTTTCCAATTTGATCAGGTGCAATCAGGGGAAGCATGTTGCGGAGGCTATCTGCAAAAGCCTTATCCGTCTGCAAGATATCTGCTGCACTGATGACAGCTTTGAACAGCGACCTGATGATCTGATGATCCATAGAAGGGCCAGCCACCAGTCCACCTTGCTCAGGTGAATTGGAAGGTGAACTGATCAGCCATCCCGTTTTGGGATCCTTCACCAAGAAATGCTTGAAAAATGCAGCTGCACCTTTCATGACAGGATATCCTCTTTTTTGCAGGAAAGACTTGTCTGATGTAAAGAGATAATGTTCCCAAAAATGATGGCTCAACCATGCACCACCAGTAACCCAAATTCCATGGTTGGCGGCATTGATGGCGGCAGTGCCCCGCCAGAGGTCTGTATTGTGGTGCAATACCCAGCCTGGTGCATTGTAATATGCTTTGGCGGTAATCGCACCCCTTTCAGCCACTTCTTCCACCATCTTGAACAAGGGATCGTGGAGGTCAGAAAGATTCAAAGGCTCTGCGGGCCAATAGTTCATTTCAGTATTGATGTTGGTGGTGTATTTGCTTCCCCAGGGGGGCGTGAGCAGATCATTCCATATGCCCTGCAGGTTGGCCGGCATGGTTCCGGGTCTTGAACTGGAGATCAAGAGGTACCTGCTGTATTGAACATAAAGAGCAAGCAGGGAAGGATCTCCGGTTTTTTCAAATTCACGGATGCGTTGATCAGTGGGTTTTGTATCCTGTGCATTCGCACCAAAATCAATGGCAAAACGGTCGAAATATTTTTTGTACTCTTTGATGTGATTGGCCTTGATGGCTTGTGGGGATGTTGATTTGATGGCGGAAATGGCCTTGGTGCTCAATGCCAGCGGATCGGCACTGACATCATTGTATTTTTTAAAATTGGTGGCAGCACTCAAATAGGCAAATACCTGGTCAGCACCCACTACATGCAACCGGCCATCTTTGCTGAAAAGCTTGCCCCCTTTGATTCTTATCCTCAACAGACTTTCGCCATATAATGCGCCATGCAATACTGCTACATCCAAACTCAGGGTACTGTCATTGAGGATGCTGACTAAGTGATTTTTGTGCGGAGATTTGAATGAAAAAGAAACATCAATACTTTTGGTTTTATCTGCTGCCAATTCAATGCCAACAACCTGATCAACAGCACTGGAAAAATAGGTTCTTGTATACTGAATACCCCCATGGACATAGCTTGTTTTGGCCAATGCATTGGTGATATCCAGCTCCCTTGTATAACTGGTATATCCTGCATGATTGAAATGCATCATCAGATCACCGAAGGGCTGGTAATCCGCCTGATACATGGGAATGGCAGGAGGTTCATCATTTTGAACAAAATATTTCCAGGTACCTTGAAGATCGATGAGGGGTAGTAAATCTGCAGCGCCAACCAAAAAACCAATATGCCTTGCAGTATCCTTGTAACCAGACAATCCACCCTTGTCTGAAAAATTCAACACCTGCACTGTTATCCTGTTCTCGCCTTCCACCAGGAGATTTGCGGGTATGCTATACCGCCTGGCATCACCAGATGCTGTCTGCCCAACCAACACACCATTCACATAGGTTCTATCAAGACCCCTGATGCGGTTGAGGTCCAGGATGAGCGGCTTGTTCAACATGGCTGGCGTAACGACAAACGTTTTTGTGAACCAAACCGCACCATCCAATCCATCAAGCCCTACTGTTTCCCAGCCTTCAAAATGAGGTACATAAATGTCCTTCCATTGCCCATCATCAATTATTTTTTTTGAAGGATCCACAGCGATTCCCTTCAGTGCAAACATCTGATTGATCCATTGTTCCTTGTTTCCTCCTGCGCTCTGCAAGCCCATGAACTCTTTTTCAGCCAGGGCATTCGCTTCCCGTTGTTTTCCATCGAACAACAATTGCCTGATCTTGTCAAGGTGAACCGATGCATTGGTGCGGTTGTATTCTCGGGGTCCTCCGGTCCATAAACTTTCCTCGTTGAATTGAATCCTGTCTTCCTCTACCCCACCAAAAACCATGGCACCAATGCGTCCATTTCCAATGGGCAAAGCGTCCGTCCATTTGGCAGAAGGCTTATCATACCATAGCCGATTGTTTTGGGAGTAGGCTGAAAGCAAGAAGAAAAATGCAGTGCATGTCGATAAGAACTTCCCAAAATTTTTCATAAATGATGTTTACAATTTTATCTTGATCTTGATTGGTTTCAAAGTTTTGCCCTTGTATAACTCTTTTCCGTCTTGCATCACCTTGAATCCTGCTTCCCCATACCGACTGCCGGTTTCATCCCACTGCAGGTCAACTATTTTTCCATGATATGCTATGCCTGACAACTTGAACCATTTCCATTTATCTCCAGCAATCAGGGGATGAATTTCCAGCACGTCATCTCCCCTGGTTCTCAAACCAATCAGGTCATTGATGATCAGGTCTGCAAACCCGGAATGGTTGTAATAACTGCTGCGGGGATTGTCTCCCTTGAGCCAGTATCCATTTTTCTCATCCTGGTATTCACCCAGATAGGGCAATCCATTTTTTTGGTGCGACCATGCATATTGGTGCAAGGCATTGTAAAAAATGCTTGCGTTCATTTTCCCATGGTGCTTATAATTGTTCAGCAAATTGGAAAGCCCTTTCAAGGTCTGTGTTGTTGCAAAAGGCCATACAGCACCATCCCACTCGCAACCATGTCCGGAACCGTGTGTTCTAAAACCAGGATGCCTTCGCTCTGCTGTTGTGATTCCCCAAGGTGCGCGAAAACCACTTTTGTCAATGAGTTCATCCCATTGCCTTGCAAACACCGTCTTATCATTGGGCAGATTGAAATACCAGGGAATGAATCCGATGGCTTCTTTGGCATCTTCCAATTGTGCATTGGTATGCAAGACCTTAAAAAATTGTTCACCTGCATCCCAGAGGCTATCGTTTACAAGCTTTTTCAATTGGACTGACTTCTGTTTGTATGCATCACCCAATGCACTTTCTCCCAACAGGGAAGCCATCCTTGACATGGCCACTGCATTGCCATACATATAACTGTTGATGGTGGGCCGCCTGTTTTTTTCTTTTCTGCTTCCACTGATGGATTCTTCCATGGCGTCTTTTACATCAAACTGCCAGAACAATCCGGACGGCACCTGCTTTTCTTTTTCCCACCACTGGTAGTTGGTATGGAGTATAGGAAATGCAAACTTCAGACGGGCAGTATCCAGATCAACCAAGTATCTTTCATAGACAGCATGCTGCAGCCAGCTGCTAAAATTATAGAGATGATTTTTCGGTAACGCAGGTACAACGTGAATCCAAAAATCCATGTACTGGTTGAGGTATTGTGGATCCCTTAACCAGCGCAATTCATTGATGTGATGGCCAAGCCCACTGCTGACGGTATTGTGTTTTCCTGCATGGTTGACGGGGGTAATGAACTCCGTAAACACATATCCATCGGGTGTCCTTTTCAGGTGTTTTCTGATGGCCCACCAGCGGTAGTAATAAATATTTTCAATCGTCGTATCGGGGCACTCAAACAACGGGATGTTGACCGCCATCCAGGCATAGGCCTGTTTGTTGGAAACATGATTGACAACCATTTCCGTATCAATGCTGTTGAAATAATCCACATGGCTTTTCAACTTGGGCAAAAGCGTTTTGTCCTGGGCATTGGAAGCCAAAAAGAAAAAGGAAAATAAAATGGCAAGGCGCATCTTCATGACAAAATCTCATTTAGCAAACAGATCATTTTTCAAACAACCAATCCAATTCCCTTTTCACGCCTGTTGTGGTCAATCCTGCATCGTATGAAGGTAAAGCATTTGAGCGACTGACGGCACCAAGCACCAGGTAGATTCCTTTTGCAAATTTCAGCTCATGCCTTCCTGCTGGAAAGCTGTAGGTATGTACATCAAGTACCGGCATGCCACCATTGACAACAAAGGCATTTCTCAACCGAGGTTCGGCCTGCCCGTAGACATTGCCACTGGCATCTGTTTCCAGTTTTGGTTTTTGCAAAAACTTGGCATCTGCACTATTGAAATAACCTACCAAGATATCAACAGGCTCCTCGCATGAAAATGCAATGGCGGTTGGCTTTTCCATTGACTTGTAAGAAAGTTTCAGGCCCTGCATGCCTTTCAAGGCTTCGTCAAAATTTTTCACATATACATTCGAGTCAAGAAAAACCTCTTTCCCAACAGTCACCGGAAATGTCTTGATCCCATTGACTTCCCAATTGATTTTTGCGGGAATAGCCCTGTAGCCAGGGCTTGCAACTTTTGTTATTGGTGCTTTCAAAGAATCAATCTTGAAACGAAATATGGACAGTTCCTCTTCATAAATGGGTTTCAGTTCAACCCATGTTTTGTTGGTTCCATTGTCTCCTCCAACCGGTATTCTCCGCTGCTGGGTTTGCATGCTGTTGGCATAGAGATAACTGTCCTTGGTCAACAAGACCAAACTATCAAAATACAGCATGCTTTTTTTCATATCAAGATATCCCTTCTCAAGATCGGCGATTTCAGTGGAGTATTTGTAACGCAGTACATGCAGGGCTGCAGCGGCCTTGGCTGCATAATGCTTTGCCAGCTGGTCGTATATCTTCATGTCATTGCGCAGGCGCATGAATTCATCCCGGCTCTTTTTGACATGGGGCAGTGCCAATTCAATGGCTTGAGCAGCCTGTTTTCCATGTTCAAGAATTTCATTGATTCCCCGAATCGGAGTTTCACCCACATGGGGCAAGCCTTTCCATTCCTTTTCTGCATATTCAATCAACATCTCCCCTTCTGGGCCTTCTGAATCATAGAGCAAGGAGATCACACCAAAGCGGTGCGGATTGATGAGTTGGGGCATCAACATCCCAAGGGTCATGGTCTGCCTGTTGCCATCGGTGATGCCGAAACGACGCAGTATTTTTGGAGCGATTTCACCCGATGCTTCATAAGCTTTCAAGACGTTCAATGATGCGTCCTTGTTCAATCCAAATTGATTGGCGAGCATCCCACTCCAATACACCATCTCACTGTTCCTGTCGCGTTTTGCCTTCCATGCATACCGGGACCATCCTTTGTACCACATCCAGTCTCTATCGATCTGCAACAATCTTTTTTCTGTCTTGTCTGCCGTATAGGGCCAATCCCAGTAAGACGCCTGTGGATAAAGATGCAAAGCATTTCCTTTATGCACCTCATGCATGGCAATCACAGACTTTTGGATAAAATCAGGTGATGCATAACGAAAGGGTTCCAGGTTAGAAAGGATATGAACATTCTCCAACTGAACAGAACCCAGTGCACTCAGCTTGCGGTGCAGTTCAGCCCAGGGCCCTCTCGGAGTATAGGTAGTGAGAGACTCCCCATTGTACTTAGACTCTGTATAAAGATTCTTGTAAAGCGGCAAGGCAGCGCGCATCACAGCTGGTGCATCGGTATCATGTGACCGCAAAACAATGGGCGGTTCCTCAGTTTTTCCGAGTGCAGCCAAACCTTGTTTAACACCGGGGATGATGGTTTTGGTGAACCAGTCAATATCATCCTGGCCAACCCCTTCCATGGCTTCGCCCAGTGCCACCATCAATCCGACATTGGGATATTTTTCAACAAAAGCAGCAATAGACTGCTTGGTATAATCAGCAATCAACGGAACGATAGGACGGTTGCGGTCTTGTGTTTTTATGCCATGGTGATCTGCAAAAGGTTTTGATACGATGATGTTGTAAAACATCTGGATCACCCAGATACCGCGGCGCTCCGCTTCCTTGGTGATGAAACCATAAATCGCTTCGTTCTTTTTGAATGTTGCCTCATCCACTTCCAGTGCATATGGATAGTCTTTCAATTTGACCAATGAAGCAAATGGATGACCATTCCAGAGAAACAAGGCATTCATGCGGTTGTTGGCCATTGAATCGAGGACCCTGGTCCACAATTCCTTATCATAAAACCAGGGAAATGATTCCGGCGTATATGGATATTCATAGACCAGCCTTCCCGGAAGGTAGGCTGGCTTTTGAACGCCAATACAACTGCCACGCAAGACCATCTCTGGACCATCTGCGATGTCCAGCAGTGTTGGCATGGACTTGGCCACCAGCAGCCTTTCCCGCAGTTCCATGAGGCCATACATGACCCCTGTAGGATCTGATCCAACAACAACAACCATTCCATTTTTTACAACAATCCTGAAATGTTCTTTTGCAGCTGAAGTTGTCAAAGGCATTTTCAAGGATTGCCCGGCTGCTTTGATAATCGCCGTTCCGTTTACCCCTGCGATTACCTGCACCAGGCCTTTCGCTCCAAATGTAATGGCATGGGCCTTCTCTGTGCTATATGCCAAATCCTTAAGAGAAGCTTCAAACAAACCGAGGCCATAACTGATCCTGCTGTTGGCAGTATCTCCGCTGATCAACCTGATTTTCCCTAACAATTCGGGAACATCATTTGCTGCATGTACTGTAAAAAAAGAACAGAACAGCAGATGCACCAGCACAATCGTCCTGAGCACAAATTTCATCCTCAACATACTTGAAAAATTTAACTGTATAACTTAAGGTTGATGAGGTCTTCCCCAACGGGGTTTAGATTCCAGGCATCATGAATCGCCAAGGCTGCGCCCAAAGCAGTGGCCTGGGCAACTTCAGCAGCATATACTTTTTTGTTCTGGTAATGGGAAGCCAGCATGCTCATGAAAACATGATTTTTACTGAAACCTCCATCAACAAAAATACTTTCAGCATCCAGGTGTTTCAAGACCAGGTTGATGCTTTCAATTTGTTTCTCCA
This sequence comes from uncultured bacterium, assembly GCA_903834825.1. Taxonomy (GTDB): domain Bacteria; phylum Bacteroidota; class Bacteroidia; order Chitinophagales; family Chitinophagaceae; genus Pollutibacter. The sequence goes on from CAILKQ010000078.1 coordinate 18,609, forward strand.
CCAAAACCGCAATCAATATATTGTAGGCCAGATCCGGAGACTCCACTTCCATAAGATCAACTGCTTCAAAGCCTGAGCAGGTCTTTGATAACAGACGTTCTTTTGCTAAAGAGGCCGAGTCTTGATCAAAGCGAATGGCTTTGTAAAAATCTGCTGGAAGGGCATAATGAGCGGCGATACGATCTGACCCTTTCTCATGCGCATTGCCCAAAAAAAGCCTGGATGCCTTCACAGGTTTGCCGGTGTATTGCAAATAGCAGAGGCAATCCTTTTCCAGTTCTTCATCCGTGAGGGGCACATGATCAAATGGATTGAGAGAGATGCTCCAGGTACCCGTGGAAACCAATACAAATGGATTTTTGAAACAGGTCAGGTAAGGAATCAACGCAGAAGAACTGTCGTGCAATCCAATGCCGCAAAACAATTCCTGACCTTCAATATTTATTTTTTTTACATGCTCAGACGAGATGATTGGAGCAAGCACGGTTGCGATGCCCTCGTTTTGCACCCAGTCATGGTATGCTTGTTGTGTGAAGTCCCAGAGATTGGTATGGCATCCGATGCTGGTGATGTCCGTTACAGCAAGATCCGTGAAGATATAACTGAGGTATTGTGGGAGATGCAGCGCAAACGCAGTCCTGGAAAAGATTTCAGGCTGCTCACGCTTGATGCGCAATACCTGCATGCCTGAATTCAAACTGCCCAGGACCGGTGATGCAGTGCACCGTGAAAATGATTTTTCACCACCATATTTTTCATAAAACTGATGCTGAATATCTTGAGGATAAGGCTTGAGGTAATTGTAAAGGGGCGTCAATGTTTTTCCATCACCATCAATGTATACAAAGCTTGCACCATAGGCGGTAAAGTTGATGGCCTTTATATCAAATCCTTCAATCTTCAAGGATGACCCAATCATCTCAACTGCAGAACTGGTCAAAGATGCCAGGTCTTCACAGGGAAATCCATCCTCATCAACCGTCTCTTCCATCCGGTCACTTTTTTCATAGACCAAGTTGTA